>CALXFL010000124.1 GCA_944387515.1 uncultured Clostridia bacterium | reverse complement strand
TCCCGGAAGGCTTTCAGCACTTCATACCACTCATCATAGGTGGTGGGAATCTCCATTCCTACCTTGTCCAGAAAGTCCTGACGGATTGCAAGGCCCTGGTCAGCCAGTGCCATATCGCCTATGGTCTTCCACAGACCCCACATGCCGTACATCTTGCCGGTATCAGAATAAGAAGCGGTACGGAAGTCGTCGTGGTTGTTAAGCCAGCTGGTGTAGTTGGGCGCATACTCCAGATATTCAGCCATATCGATGAAGTAGCCGTCTTCAATGGCCTTGTCCTCACCGCCCCGGTAGCTGTAAGAGCCGGGCTGGCTGTATACCAGATCAGGCATGGCATCAGAGGCAAACAGCAGCTGGAAGGCGTCTGTCTCGGTACCGGCAGCGGGAATCTGGAAGTTGATGTGGATATTGGTCTTTTCCTCATACCAGGGCCAGAATTCTGCATCCTTATTAAAGTCGGACAGCTCGCCCATGGAACCGGCCATGGGGTACCACAGGGTTAGCTCGATCTTTTCTTCCACGATCGGGTAGGTTTGCAGGTTGACATCTCCATCAACGGAAGTTACTTCAGGAGTTTCAGGAGTCGAGACTTCAGTGCCGGACGTCTGGCTCTCTTGGGGCGTACTGCTGCCAGTGTTGCTGGCGTTATTGCCGCAGGATGCCAGGGAAGCGGTGAGGGCAGCTGCAAGAATGGCGGCCAGAAAACGTTTTTTGTACATGGTGTTTCCTCCTTTTATGGAATGTCGTGGGCGAACATCCTGATTTTCAGCTGGTGCACGTCTTACCATATTTTTCATGGTTTTTTTGAGGTGCAGCAGCTTTTTTTGTTGGTTTCATCATAAGCTTTTTTCCCCTGGTTTGCAAGTGACAGTATCTGAAACACAATCATCATTTTTGATACTGTGCAGAATCTGATAAGCGTATCATTTTTTGAACTGGTATCATTTTCTGAATTGATATTTTGAATAAAACATGAATAAACCGCGACTTTTTCTTGCCCTTTGGCAGGAAAGTTGCTATAATGAGGGTACTATCTGCTGGTAGCTTTCAGCAGTGGATTCTGTCAGAATTTTTCAGCTCATCAGGGAGGCCATATCATGCGTATTCTGGTAACCGGTTTTGAACCCTTCGGCGGGGAAGCCATCAATCCGTCCTGGGAGGTAGTCTGTGGCCTGCCGCATTTCTGCCACGGCGCAGAGATTTTGCCGCTGCGGCTGCCGGTGGTGTTCGGCCGGGCAGGAGATCTCCTCACCGAGGCCTTTTTAAAGGAAAAGCCAGAGGCCGTACTCTGCCTGGGACAGGCCGGCGGACGTACGGCCCTGACACCGGAACTGGTGGCGCTGAATTTGCAGGATGCCCGGATTCCTGACAACGATGGGCAGGCTCCTTGCCAGAAGCCAGTGGTGCCCGGAGGACCTGATGGCCGGTTTGCCACCCTGCCGGTTCGTGCCATGGTGGAAGCCATCCGGCAGGCGGGCATTCCTGCCTCTCTTTCCTATACAGCCGGAACCTATGTCTGTAACGATCTGATGTATCGGGTCCTTGATCTGCTGGCGGGCTACCCGGGATGCAGGGGCGGTTTTCTCCATCTGCCTTATCTGCCGGCTCAGGCAGCAAGCAAGCCGGGTACAGCCTCCATGGCGCTGGACGATATGGTCCGTGGTGTGGACGCTGCCATCCTTGCCATTGTGCAGGGTGGCCCCGAAGCTGGGCAGCTGGGACAGGAGTGCTGAGCGTCCCGATAAAATCCGTTTCAAAAATTTTTATTTTGTTGAAGACTTTCCCCTGATGCGGTCGTTCTCTATGCAGAAGAGGAAAGAGGTGGTGAATACAGCCCCATGAAGGACCAGGAGTTTGAAGAGATTGTCCGGCAGTATGAGAAGCTGGTATTCACTGTCTGCTACCAGCTGGTCAGGGATTACCATGAGGCCCAGAATCTGGCGCAGGAGACCTTTATCTCGGCCTACCGTCATATCGACGATTACAGCGGCGAGAGCTATAAGCCCTGGCTGATCCGTATCGCCTCCAATAAGGCCAAGGACTACCTGAAGTCGGCGTACTTCCGCAGGGTGGATGTCACCGATGAACTGGAAAGCAAGGTCACTGGCGCTGCGGCGTCTGCGGAGGAACAGGCCCTGTCGGCAGATGGCGCCCAGCGTATCAGGGAGCGGATCCTCAGCCTGGAGGAGCCCTACCACAAGGTTGCCGTCCTTTTCTTTTTGCAGGGGGCGACCCCGGAAGAAATTTCCATCAAGCTGGACCGTCCCCGCAAGACGGTACAGACCCAGCTTTATCGCGCCAGGCAAAAGTTACAGCAGTTTATAAAGGAGGAGATGCAGGGTGAAGGGAATGTTTGATGCCAATGGTCATCTGAGTGATCAGGGGTTGATGCTGCTGATTTCGGGAGAGCCGGATGAAATGACCCGTTATGAGATGGCAGAGCACCTGGATTATTGCGACCGCTGTGTGGATCGTTACAGTCTGCTGCTCACCGATGGCGTCCTGCTTGCGCCTCCCGGAGAGATGGCGGAGGAGGCTATGGCGGGTATCCGCCGCCGGAATTTTATGGTGCTCACTGGCAGGATTGTCAAGGTCTGTGCGGCAGCCTGTTTGACAGTGGTGATCTGGAGTGGACAGCTTTTTGGCGGACATGGCTTCTTGACACCGCCCGAACATCCGGATCCGCTGGAAGAGCGGCCATCTTTTTCCCGAATCGTTTCAGGCGTGAGCGAACGGCTTGGCGACTGGATCAACGGGTTCAGTATTTATGGGAGAGGGGAAGAGCATGAATCAGAATAATCAGTTTCATCAGTTCCAGCAATTCCACCAGCAGCCTCCCAGAAGGCGGAAAAGCCGGCTGCTGGCGGTCTTATTTGGCCTTTTGCCTGGGGCCGGCCATATGTATCTGGGAAAAATGAACCGGGGGCTCAGCTTGATGGCGCTCTTTTTTGGCTCCATGGCGCTGGGCGTGATCTTTCCACCCATCCTGTTTATCCTGCCGCTGGTGTGGTTTTATGCGTTCTTTGATGCGCTCAATCTTTCCGGGCTCTCGGAGGAGCAGCGGGATGCCCAGCCTGATGAGTTGGGATTCGGCCTGCTGGATACGCAGAGCATGGAGCGGCTGAAGAAGCGGCTGCCGGTGAAGAATTTGTCCATGCTTTGTGGTTGGGCGCTCATCATTATGGGCGGCTATATGCTGTACCAGACGCTGCTTTACCGGATTGTGGCTTTTTTGGAGAGTGTGTTGGGCCTGAATCTCTGGTGGCTGGAGAGCCTGCTGGAGCGGATCCCGCAGCTCCTTTTGTCGGTGGGCATCATCTGGCTGGGCCTTCGTCTTATCCGCAGTGGAACCCGCAGTGAGGAGCCACCTCATTACCGTCCGACTGCCTCTTCGGAAAGCCGTTGGAATGCTCCGCAGCAGCCGCAAGAGGAGAAGGAGGTTCCTCCTTCCATTCTCGCCATGATCCGTGCCAAAACTACCGGGGAGCCACAAAATCCGGATGAACAAATGGAGGATGAATTGATGCCGCCTGACCATGTCACTGACGGAGATGATCCATCCATCAGGGAGGCTTGACAGATGGAAAGTACAGAAAATACGGTCCGGCAGCCGGAACAGAAGCCGCCGGTTTTTTACCCCATTGCACCGCCGGCAAAGGAACGCCAGCCCCGACGGGTGGGTACCCTTACGATGGGAGCTGCGTTGGTGGCCTTCGGTTCGGCTCTGTTGGCCGGTCAGATCTGGGGATTTGAGATCACCCTGACCATGCTGCGCTGGTCACCTCTGGTGCTGGTGCTGCTGGGATTGGAGGTCCTGCTCACTGCCTGCTTTTCTCAGGGCGCCAAGCTGCGGTATGACTTTCTCAGCACATTGGTGTGTCTGATGTTGGTGGGGGGCAGCCTGATAGGCAGTGCCATTCCGCTGGTCATGCAGGTGGAGGGAAAGTATGAACAGCTCCGGTACACGGTCTCCCGGCAGCTGGAAACGCAGCTGTCTGCCAAGTTGGAAGAGGGCTCGATAGCTGGTGTGGAAGTCGACGTATATCCTTGGGATCACGAGCTTGCGTTCCTTTCTATGGCAGAAAGCCCGGAGGAGATGCTTGCATCGGGCCACTATATCTGCAATGTGTCGGTGGAGTTGGGCGGAAGCTTTGAGACCGTAGAGGACTTTGCCGCTGCTGCTGCCAATACAGCAAAGTCCGCAGGTGAAATTCTCACTCATCCGGACGCCTGGATGGTGGTTACCGGTTGGCGGGCAGATGGAGAACGCTACTGGCTGGAGATGGACAACTGGAAGGCCCAGTTGCCTGTGGAGGAGTTGGCCTGGCGGGTGGAGGGCCCCCAGGAGAACGCTGAAGAGCCCAATGTAGAGACTGTTTCCTGATAAACAGAATAGATACCCCCCGGCTATGCCGGGGGGTATCTATTGCTGTGCTGGCCTCAGAACAGATCCCGGATGAGGGGTTTTGCTTTGTTGACCAGCTGCTTGTCATTGTCGTAGGTGAGGAAGGCATGGGCCAGGTTGATCTCTACCCATTTGATCTGAGCGATTTCGGATTCCTGAGGCACATAGTCAAAATTCTTGGCACGGCCCAGAAAGTAGATGACGTCCTTCTGGACGTCCCGTTTGGGAGAATAGGTCACCATTTCCCTGAAACCAGGGCACAGCTCCACCTCCACTGAGGTCTCCTCCATGATTTCCCGCAGGGCGGTTTCCTCTTCGGTTTCACCCGCCTCTACATGGCCTTTGGGAAAGGACCAGTGACCGCCGATGGTGTGCTTGATGAGCAGCAGCTCGGTGTTGCCGTGATATTTGCGAAAAACAATGGCGCCGCATGATTTTTCATAAGACATGGCATTCTTCCTTTCGTCGGCTGCCTGCCGGCCGGGGCAGACATCCCTTCAGATGATTGTCTTTATTGTATCACAGGCAGGGCTGAAAATCAAAACTTTCATAATAAATTAACATTTTGTGTCCTGTTGCGAGCACGTCTTTTTTCTCTGTTTTTCGGAAAAACCGGGTAGATAGTCCCTTTCTGCAAATCCTTTTCACCCTCGTCACGGCAAAGGACAGAAGATTTTACATTTTAGACACGACTTCCCCCGCAAAATAGGTTACAATAAAAATGGTCAGCCGCTGACCAAATCAGACAGAAAGCGGGTTTTTCTTGTTCGGATACATCAAGCCCTTTAAGCCAGAGCTTCGGCTTAAAGAATACGACACCTACAAGGCGGTCTACTGCGGCCTGTGTCATGAAATGGGGGCTTCCTATGGACCATTTGCCCGGTTTACCCTCAGTTATGACTTTACCTTTGCAGCGCTGCTGGGACTGGCGCTTCAGGAGGAGTTTCATGGATTCCAGATGTCCCGCTGCATGGCACATCCGATGAAGAAACGTCCCCGGGCTGCCAGCTGTGAGACGCTCTCACTGGTAAGTGCCTGCGCCATGTCGATGCTTCATCAGAAGCTTCGGGACAATATGGCGGACAGTGGGCCGGTGCGCCGGCTTGGATGCTGGATGGCCTGTCCCTTTACCCGACGGATGGAGAAAAAGGCAGTGAAGGCTTTTCCGCCCATCGGCCCGGCCTTGGGCAGTATGATGGAACGTCAGCTGGCGGTGGAAGCAGATCCCGGTGCCACGCCGGATGCTGCGGCCGAGCCTACAGCGTCTGCACTGAGTCAGATGTTTGTGCTGTTGTCGGATGATCCTGTCAAACAGCGGGTGCTTTCCCGGATGGGGTATCTGATGGGCCGGTGGGTCTATTTTATTGATGCACTGGATGATCTGGAGGACGATGCCAAAGACGGCAGCTTCAATCCTTTCCTGAAACGCTTTGATCCTGATGGACAGCGCACCCGGGATGGACTTTCGCCGGAGCTTCGTCAGGAGATTCTTGAAAGTGCTACCGGCACGCTGAATCTCACGGTGGGAGAGCTGGCAGGCTGCTATGAGCTGCTGGATCTGAAGCGTTACAAGACCATTCTGGACAATGTGATTTATATGGGCCTGACCGCTTCCATGCGGCAGGTGGTGGAGCAGCGGGGAGAACGAAAGCTGCTTCCCGGCATATCCTGAGTGGGAAGGAATTTTCCCAATTGACAAATGATGAAAACGATGCCCGGCACGGCCGGGGAATGGAGGTCACAAATGCCTGTACAGGATCCCTATAAAGTATTGGGCGTATCCCCGGATGCCAGCGAAGAGGAGCTGAAAGCTGCCTATCGGGAGCTGGCAAAGAAATATCACCCTGATAACTATGCTGACAGCCCGCTGGCCGATCTTGCCAATGAAAAGATGCAGGAGGTCAATGAGGCCTACGACATGGCGGTCAAGCAGCTGCGGAGCCGGAGCGGCCAGAGCAGCAGTCAGGGAGGCGGCGCTTATGGCGGCCAGCAGTATGGCCAGTATGGTGGTCAGCAGTACGGCGGCCAACAATATGGCCAGTCTGCCTTTGCCGATATCCGCCGGATGATTCAGCAGGGCCGTGTGACCGATGCGGAAGAACTTCTGGATGGCACACCCATGCAGTCCCGGGATGCTGAATGGTATTTTCTCAAGGGCAACGTTTATTACCAGCGGGGCTGGCTGGACGATGCACTCAACCATTTCTCCACAGCCTGCCGGCTCAGCCCCAACAACCCCGAATACCGGGCCGCTATGAACCGGATGATGTGGCAGCGGCAGGGAGGTTTTGGCTCTCCCGGCGCTGGCAGCTACCGGAATATGGGCGGTGGCACTGCCGGCGGATGCAGCGGCTGCGATATGTGCAGCGGGTTGCTTTGTGCCGACTGTTGCTGCGAGTGCATGGGCGGCGACCTGATCAGCTGCTGTTGAGAGGAGCGGATCAGGCTTGAAGCAACGACAGAAAATTACGCTGGGCGGTATGTTGGTGGCACTGAGCATGGTTTGTATGATGCTCACTGGCCTGCTGCCCATGGCGGATTACGCCCTGCCCGCTGCGGCAGGGATTTTACTCATCGCAGCAGTGGTCGAGCTGGGACACCGCTGGGCGGCGCTATGTTATCTCGCTGTGGCGCTGCTCTCCTTCTTTTTGGCACCGCTCAAGGACAGCGCCCTGTTTTATGCAACCTTTCTCGGGTGGTATCCCATTTGGAAATCGGTGGTGGAGGGGTGGCAGAAATCCATTCCCTTGGAATGGGTCATCAAGCTGCTCACCTTTAATCTGGCTGTGGGTGCAGGGCTGGCAGCAGCTATCTGGCTGTTTCAGCTGGAAGCCTATGCGGACCTGATATCTGCGGCGCCCCTGGTTGTCGCTGGTGGTGCTGCGGCACTGAACCTGGTATTTGTCATCTATGATATGGCAGTGAGCCGGTTGGCGTATTCTTATATTCACTGGTTCCGGCCCCGGTATCTTCAGAAAATCTGGAAATGAATGGACGCTCTGCCTT
>CALXFL010000123.1 GCA_944387515.1 uncultured Clostridia bacterium | reverse complement strand
GCTTTTCTTTTTGTCTGGAATCTGGTATGATAAAGAAAAAAGGGAATGCTCATTCCCATGAGAAAGGACCGGTTTATATGGCACAATTCACCGTTGATTTCTTTTCCAGATGCCTGATGCGCACTGTGAGCATCAAGGTACTGCTTCCCACCGACAAATCCTATTTCCCCGGCCAGCCCGTTCCGGAGGAAAAGCCCTTTAAGACCCTCTACCTGCTCCACGGCATCTACGGCAGCAATGGAGACTGGATCAACGGTACCCGGCTTCAGAGCTGGGCCCAGGCCCGCAATCTGGCAGTGGTGATGCCTTCGGGGGAGAACCACTTCTATCTGGACTGTGAAGACTCCGGTGAGCTCTACGGCGAATTTATTGGCCGTGAGCTGGTGGACTTCACCCGGCGCAGCTTCCCTCTTTCCCGCCGTCGGGAGGATACCTTTATCGGCGGCCTCTCCATGGGCGGCTACGGCGCATTGCGCAACGGTCTCAAATACCACGATACTTTCGGCGGCATTGTCGCTCTGTCGGCAGCGCTGATTCTGGAGCAGGCCGTCAACTCTACTGAAACCCCCGGCCGGATGCCGATGGACAGCCGCCGGTATTACCGTCATGTCTTTGGAGATCTGGACACCTTGCTGGGCTCGGACAAGGATTACCGGGCGCTGATCCTCTCCCTGAAGGAGCAGGGAGCCGACATTCCCGCCATCTATATGGCCTGCGGCAGCGAGGACTTTCTCATTGAACAAAACCGCTCCTACCGGGATTTCCTCCAGGAGCAGGGAGTGCCGGTGACCTACGAGGAGGCCCCCGGCGTTCATGACTGGATTTTCTGGGACACCTTCATCCATCGGGCACTGGAATGGCTGCCGCTGGACGATGCTGTGGAAGGCATCAGCAGCGGCAATGTCACCGAAAAATAATGCCGGTTGTAATCGGCAGGCATCCGTGGTATAATAACAGCATTCCTCGCCCTGTCTCCTCTATGGAAACAGGGCGGCTATCTGAAAGGCGGGATCACTTTGCCCAATTCTATTTTTGACATCATGGGTCCCATTATGATCGGTCCTTCCAGTTCCCATACAGCGGGAGCTGCCCGGCTGGGCAAGATGGCCTACAAGCTGTCGGGAGGCGATGTGGCCCAGGCGGACATCTATCTTCACGGTTCCTTTGCCGCTACCTACCGGGGACACGGCACTGACAAGGCTCTGGTGGCGGGGCTTCTGAACCTCTCCCCCTGGGACGAGCGGCTGCGGGACGCTTTTTCCCTGGCAGAGGAGCGGGGACTTTCCTACCGGTTCATTCCCACTGATCTGGGAGACGTTCATCCCAATACTGTCCGGTTTGTCATCACCGGTCACAATGGTGACCAGAGTGAGATTATGGGTTCTTCCATCGGCGGGGGACAGGTTGTCGTCAGCGAGATCGACGGCCTGCGGGTGCGGTTTACCGGCGAGCGGCCTATTCTTATTACCCGCCATGCCGATACACCCGGTGTTATCTCAGCCATTGCCACCCTGCTTTATGAGCGGAACATCAACATCGGCAACATGACGGTCAATCGCAGCCGTCAGGATCATGCGGCCAGTATGTATATTGAGATCGATTCCCTCTGTCAGGAGGATCTTACCAGCCGTATCCGGCAGATCCCGGGCATTCTCCGGGTCAAGCTGCTGCTGCCCATTGAAGAACGTCTGCCGGCTCAGTTCTGAGCGCCGGCGCCATCAGAAAAGGAGGAATCTTTTTGGACGCCATTACTGTGATCGAACGCTGCCGGCAGGAGGAGATCTCGCTGGGGGAGCTGGCTCTTCGGCTGGAAGGGGAGCAGAACGGTGCTTCGCCGGATGAGGTGCTGGACCGGGTGGAGCAGATGTTGGTGGTCATGGAGCGGGCTGCCCATGAGGCGCTGGCAAAGCCAGTCCGGTCGGTAAGCGGACTCACCGGCGGCGATGCCTACCGGTATGACCAGTACCGAAAGGAAGGCCGCTCTATTTTGGGGGAGGCTGCTTCTATGGCCATGGCCTTTGCGCTGTCCTCATCTGAAACCAATGCCGCCATGGGGCGGATTGTGGCTTGTCCCACAGCCGGTTCCTGCGGCATTCTGCCGGCTGCACTGTTTTCCATGGCCCATACCCACACCTTTTCCCGCCGCCAGCTTCAGGACGCCTTTTTGGCTGCCGGTGTGGTGGGCATGATTATCGATGAACACGCCTCCCTGGCTGGTGCCCAGGGCGGCTGTCAGGCAGAGTGCGGCTCGGCGGCCGCCATGGCTGCCGCTGCGGTGGTTCAGCTCATGGGCGGAAGTCCGGCCCAGTGTTTCCACGCCGGTGCCATCGCCATCAAGAATATGCTGGGGCTGGTGTGTGATCCGGTGGCCGGGCTGGTGGAGATTCCCTGCATCAAGAGAAACGCCGGCGGGGTGCTTCAGGCATTGGGTGCTGCGGATCTGGCGCTGAGTGGGGTAGAGAGCTATATCCCCTTTGACGACACGGTGGAGGCTATGAACCGGGTGGGCAACGCCATGCCGGCTGCCCTGCGGGAGACGGCTCTTGGCGGCCTTGCCACCACTGCATCCGGAAAGGAAATGCGGGAGAGAATTTACGGGGCGTGACCTTTCGCCTTTTCCCAAAAAAATCCTTGACAGACAGGACTTGTCCTGCTATAATATACCTGTTGCCGTCTGACCGGCAGCTATCCTTGCTCCGGACGGGATGTTCCGGGGCCGTAAAGTCCAAAAGGAGGTGCTTAACATGGCAAAACTGCACGAGAACTACGAAGCAGCCGTTGTCTTCAGCATGAAACAGGGTGAAGAGGCGATCAAGGCTTCCATCGAGAAGTTCGCCGCTCTGATCAGCAGACATGGTACTCTGGAGTCCACCGACGAGTGGGGCAAGAGAACCCTGGCTTACGAAATCGACGACGAGACCGAGGGCTACTACGTCCTCTATACCTTCAACAGTGATCCTTCCTTCCCCGCTGAGCTGGAGAGAAGACTGAAGATCGCCGATGGTATCCTGCGTTCTCTGGTTGTAACCAGAGTATAAGTGGAGGTTTCAGATGCTTAACCGCGTGATTTTAATGGGCAGACTGGTGGCCGATCCTGAACTGCGGCAGACTCCCAATGGGGTGTCGGTGGCAACCTTCCGGGTTGCTGTGGACCGCAATTTCCAGGCAAAGGGTTCTACCGAGCGGCAGGCTGATTTTATCAACTGCGTCGCCTGGCGCCAGACTGCGGAATTCGTTTCCCGTTATTTCCAGAAAGGGCGGATGATCGCACTGGAGGGCAGCCTTCAGTCCCGCAGCTACGAGGACAAGACCGGCGCCAAGCGTACGGCTTATGAAGTAGTAGCGGATCAGATCTATTTTGCGGATTCCAGACCCGCCGACAGCCGTCCGGCTGACCGGGGTGGTATTCCATTCCCCACCGAGCCTCCCCAGTTTGAGGAGCCTCAGCGCGGAAAGAGCTTGAGCATCGGAGATGTGGGCGGCTTTGAAGACGCTGACATCGATGATGGCGATCTCCCCTTCTGATTTGATTTCGGAACAAAAATCTGCTGAAAGGAGTCCCAGACACATGGAAAGAAACAACCGTGGCAGAAAGCCCCGCAGAAAAGTCTGCGCCTTCTGCGTCGATAAAGTCGAGAACATCGATTATAAGACTGTTGGCAAATACAGCCGCAAGGTTCTCTCTGAGAGAGCCAAGATCATTCCCCGTCGGGTGACCGGCACCTGCGCCAGACATCAGCGTCAGCTGACCGTGGCCATCAAGCGTGCCCGCCATCTCGCTCTGCTGCCCTTTGTCAACGACTAAGACTGCGGCAATCGCCTGAATGGTTTGAAGTGAGGGACCGGATCTTCGGATTCGGTCCTTTTCGTTTTTTCACATTCTGAAAAACAAAATGTGGAAAAAGAAAGGGAAAGATGGTAAAATAGAGCAAAAGAGCGGCAGAAGTGCCGCCAATACGACAAGGGAAAGGAATCTGCCTTATGAACATCATTGCTGACCTGCATACCCACACATTGGTAAGCCACCATGCTTACAGCAGTCTGGAGGAAATGGTGGCCGGCGCCGGCCGCAGCAACCTGCGGGCCATCGCCATTACTGACCATGGACCTGCTATGCCCGATGCCGCCAACAGCTGGCATTTCACCAGTATGTGGATTGTTCCCCAGATCATCAACAGCATCGGTGTGCTCCGGGGCGGAGAGGCCAACATCATCGATTACGACGGCACCATTGACCTCTCTCAGGCAGATCTGGATTTTCTCGACCTGGTGATTGCTTCCCTTCACGACTATGCCATCCGGCCGGGAACAGCAGGGCAGAACACGGCGGTTTATGAAAAGATGCTCCGCCATCCCAAAATTGATGTGCTGGGTCACCCCACCGATCCGCCTTTTGACTGCGATTACGATACCATCGCTCGGGTTGCCGCCGAGACCGGCAAGGCGCTGGAACTGAATTCCCATGCGCTCCGCAAGCATCCTGATGCCATTGAGCGGTACAAGGAGCTGATCCGCTGCTGTGTCCGCCATGGTGCGCTGATGTCGGTGGTGTCGGATGCTCATGTGAGTTATGAGGTGGGGTATTTTGACTGCATCCCTCAGCTGTTGGACGAAATGGAGGTGCCTGAGGCGCTGGTTGTCAACGCTTCGGTGGAAAATCTCAATCGTTTTCTCCGTCAGCGGGGAAAGAAGTTTCCCACTCTGTGACAGAAGCGGGCTGTCCCGGCGGGATAGCCCGTTTTTCGGTTATTGGAATCATGACAGTTTGTTCATAAAAAATCCTTGCAAACTCTTTTCAAAGGCGGTATAATAACTAGGATAGGGTATTATGCCCTTTGAATTTTACAGGAATGATTTTTCCGGTTCTGCCGGTGAATTTTGAAAGGATGACGTGACTTTTGGGACTTTTTCAAACCCTGTTCGGTTCCTACTCCAAACGGGAGTTAAAGCGAATCGAGGTAATTAAAAATGCTGTCCTCGCTTTGGAGGACGCCTACAAAGCCATGACCGACGAGGAGCTCCGGGGTCAGACCGATTATCTGAAAGGCCGGCTTACCGACGGTGAAACACTGGATACTATTCTCCCTGAGGCCTTTGCTGTCTGCCGGGAGGCCACTCGCCGGGTACTGAATCAGCCTCACTATCCGGTGCAGATCATCGGCGGTATTGTTCTGCATCAGGGCCGGATTGCTGAGATGCGCACCGGTGAAGGTAAAACCCAGACCTGTTTGCTGCCCGCCTACCTGAACGCACTCACCGGTGAAGGCGTGCATATCGTCACTGTCAACGACTACCTGGCCAAGCGTGACTCGGAGTGGATGGGCAAGGTGTTCCGTTTCCTGGGTCTCAGTGTTGGCCTGATTGTGCACGACATGACCGGCGATGAGCGCCGGGCTGCCTATGCCGCCGACATCACCTACGGCACCAACAATGAGTTGGGCTTCGACTTCCTTCGGGACAACATGGTCGTGGACAAGCGCCAGATGGTGCAGCGTCCCTTCAATTTTGCCATCGTGGACGAGGTGGACTCCATCCTCATCGACGAGGCTCGTACCCCCCTTATCATCTCCGGCCAGGGCGATAAGTCCACCGAGCTGTATGAGATGGCTGACCGGTTTGTCCGCACCCTCACCATGACCAAGGTAGTGGAGCTGGACGACAAGGAAGACCATGACGACATTGAAGGGGACTATATCGTAGACGAAAAGGCCAAGACTGCTACCCTGACCCCTGAAGGTGTCAGAAAGGCAGAGCGTGCCTTTGGTCTGGACAACCTGATGGATCCCGAAAACATGACGCTGCTCCACCATATCAACCAGGCCATCAAGGCCCATGGTGTCATGACCAATGAGGTAGACTATGTGGTCAAGGACGGCGAGGTTATCATCGTCGATGAGTTCACCGGCCGTCTGATGGTGGGCCGCCGCTACAATGACGGTCTGCATCAGGCCATTGAGGCCAAGGAAGGCGTTAAGGTCATGAAGGAGTCCAAGACTCTGGCCACCATTACCTTCCAGAACCTGTTCCGCAGCTATAAGAAGCTGTCCGGTATGACCGGTACTGCTATGACTGAAGAGTCCGAGTTCCGCGAGATCTACCGGCTGGACGTGGTGGAGGTTCCCACCAACCGTCCGGTTGCCCGTATTGACCATGACGACGTGGTCTTCAAGAACGAACGGGGCAAATATCATGCCGTTATCCGGCAGATTGAGGAGTGCCATAAGAAGGGCCAGCCCGTGCTGGTGGGTACCATCACCATCGATAAATCCGAGATGCTCAGCAAGATGCTGAAGGCAAAAGGTATCAAGCACGAGGTCCTCAATGCCAAGTACCATGAGAAGGAAGCAGAGATCGTAGCTCAGGCCGGCAAGTTGGGTGCTGTAACCATCGCCACCAACATGGCAGGCCGCGGTACCGATATTATGCTGGGCGGTAATGCTGAATTCCTGGCCAAGGACGAGATGCGCCGTCTGGGCTACTCCGAGGAGATGATCCTGGAGGCCACCGGTTATGGTGAGACCGATAACCAGGAGATTCTGGATTCCCGCAAAAAGTTTGCCGAGCTGCTGGCTAAATATAAAGCCGAGATTGCTCCCGAAGCTGAGAAGGTTCGGGCTGCTGGCGGCCTCTTTATCCTGGGTACCGAGCGCCATGAATCCCGCCGGATTGACAACCAGCTGCGGGGCCGTGCCGGCCGTCAGGGTGACCCCGGTGAAAGCCGCTTCTTCCTCTCTTTGGAGGATGAGATCATGCGTCTCTTTGGTGGTGAGCGGGTACAGTCCATGATGGAAGCTCTGAAGATTGATGAGGATCAGCCAATCGAGACCCGGATGCTCACCAACTCCATTGAATCCGCCCAGAAGAAGGTAGAGGGAAGAAACTTCCAGATCCGCCGCAGCGTGCTTCAGTTTGACGATGTTATGAACAAGCAGCGTGAGCTGATCTATGCTCAGCGCCGGAAGGTGCTGGACGGCGAGGATATCCACGCCTATATCCTGGATATGATCAAGGAAAACGTCACCGAGACGGTCAACACCTATCTGTCCGATGATGAAATCCATGACAACTGGAATCTGACCGGCCTGCGGGATTACTATCTGGGCCTGCTCACCACTGAGGAAGACCTGCGGTATGACGATGTCAACGAGCTGGCTCTGGTGGAGAAGAAGGACATTGCCCAGCAGCTTATCGACAGAGCACTGGCGCTGTACGATGAGAAGGAACGCAAGTACGGCAAGAAATTCATGCGGGAGATTGAACGTCGGGTTCTGCTTCAGAACGTTGACCAGAAGTGGATGGATCATATCGATAACATGGAGGAACTGCGGAAGGGCATCTATCTGCGCTCCTATGCCCAGCATGATCCGGTCGTTGAATACCGGATTGAGGGCTTTGAAATGTTTGACGCTATGGTTGCTGCCATTCGGGAGGATACCTTCCGGATTCTGCTCACCTTCCAGGCCCGGTTTGCTCCTGCTGAGCAGGCTGTTCGTCTGTCTCCCACCGATACCGACCTGTATCAGGCTGAAATGTCTGACGG
>CALXFL010000122.1 GCA_944387515.1 uncultured Clostridia bacterium | reverse complement strand
ACAGCCATCTCAGCAGCGGCATCGGCCTTGTCCTTGCCGGCGGCGTAGCCGACACCCATGTGAGCGAGACCAGCGCTGCGGATAACCGAGCAGAGGTCCTCAAAGTCCAGGTTGATGAAGCCGTTGGTGGAAATCAGGTCGGAGATGCTGGTGATGCCCTGCTTGAGCACCCCGTCTACCTCCTCGAAGGCCTTGACCATGCTGGTCTTGGGGTCGATGATTTCCCGGATGCGGTCGTTGGGGATGATGACCAGGGAGTCTACTACCTGGCGCAGCATATTCAAGCCCTGTTCTGCGTAGTTCATCCGCTTGCGGCCCTCATAGCTGAAGGGCTTGGTCACCACGGCGATGGTCAGGATGCCCATGTCCCGGGCGATCTCAGCGACCACAGGAGCTGCACCTGTGCCAGTGCCGCCGCCCATACCAGCGGTGATGAAGAGCAGGTCAGCGCCCTTGAGGGCTGCCGTGATCTCCTCACGGTTTTCATCGGCTGCTTTCTGGCCACGGTCGGGATTTCCGCCTGCGCCATGGCCGCGGGAAATCTTCTCGCCGATCTGAATGACAATGTCTGCCTTGGATACATCCAGCACCTGCTTATCGGTGTTGATGGCAATAAACTCCACATTCTGCACGCCGTCGTTGACCATCCGGTTGACAGCGTTTCCGCCGGCTCCGCCGACGCCTACGACCTTGATGTTGGTTGCTCTCTCGCTTTCGTTCTCCAGCGTGAATTTCACGATACTGTTCCTCCCATATTCTCAAAGGTATGGGCCCCCAGAGGGCTTACCTGTTACTGCTGTCTGGCAACGGTCTGAAGGGGGGAAGGCCTGTCCGCCCATCAGCGGCAGAGTGCCGCCGGCTGCAGGAAAGTCCGGGTCTCCTCTTTTTAAACAGACGATGGACTAATAAATGGCCCCAAACGCCAGTCCATGTTACTATCCTATCAGATTCCGAAGAAAATTACAAGTGAAAATTGAAGAATTTCGGCTTTTGCGTGTTAAATTTTTGAGACAGAAGCTCAACCGGTCACACCAGGCAGCTGAGGCAGTGCATAACCAGGAGAACCGTCACTGCTTTCGGCCGAACTCTCCGGGGTATTTTCCCCTCCGCTATCCGTAGAAGACGGCGGATCCGGGCTTTCAGAAGACGTCTCAGAGGAGGGTTCCTCCGCAGGCTCTGTCGTATCGGACTCGGAAGATTCCGGGGTGGCCGGTGACGAGCTGAGACCGGGCAGCTGGGGTAGCTGGAAGCCTCCTGTGGTGGCCTGTCCGCTTTCGCTGCTTTCACCGGTATCCTCGCTGCTCTGAGGCTCCGCTGCGGGCTGAGAAGAGGCCTCCCCTTCCCCGCTGCCGGAAGCCGGCTCGCTGGCCGGTTCGCTGCTGTCCGTTCCTTCCTCCCCGCTTTCCGCATCTCCGGCGGCATCCCCGCCAAAGAGCTGGTCGGCGTTGTCAGAATGGGGATCGGTCCAGGTCCAGCCGGGCTGTGCCAGCCCCTCGGGCAGGGTGATCTCCGCCTGGTTGTTGGTGATGCAGCGGTCGGGGCTGCTCACATCAGCAGTGCCGGTCTCCTCCAGGCCGATGCCGCCGGATTCCAGCACCTGACGAAGCATGTCCAGCTTGTCCGGAAGCTCGGTAAAGGATCCCAGGCGGATCTCCAACCGGTTCTGGTAGTAGACCCGGACATTGATGGGATCGCTGAAATCCATGGCCGAGATATCGGCGATGCCGCTCTGCTCCATAGCGTTCAGGACAATCTGCATGGAAGTCAGATGGGCAGCCTCGGTTTCGTCCTCTTCCAGCTGAGAAAGCTGCGCACCCGGTGTCAGGGTAGAGGGATCCAATCCCACCACTGCCAGCACGTTGACAACCGGCTGGGACTCAATGCGGATCAGGCGTCCGCCGGTGCTGACCTGGTAGCTTTGTCCGTTCCAGAGAATCTGGAAGGCTGGCTGAGCATCCTCCACCGCCACCTCCAGACTGTTGGGGAAATGGCGTTTGAGGGTGACTGTTTCGGTCTCTACCAGCTGACTCCGGACCTCCTCCCCCAGCTTGCCGGTGTTGAGCCGCAGCAGGTTGTCTCCTGGCTGCACGTCCAGCACCGCCAGAACCTGGTCCTGGGTATACAGCTCACTGCCAGTAACGGTGATGGTCTCAATGTTGAAAAACACCGTCAGAGAGAGGATAACGCCGGTCACCGTCAGCAGCAGGGCCAGCATGATGTAATAAAGGGTATAATTGCGCTTGTATTGATGCCGCCGCTGGCTGTGGGTGCGGGAGATGGCCTGTTCCCGCTGGGCGGCGGGGGATCTCCGCTGAAACCGGCCGGAGGACGGCTTTCGGGGCGGCGCGCCGCCCCGGGATGAAGGATGTACAGCACCGTTTCCGGGGCTTTTTCCCGGCGGCCGGACGGCAGAACGCCGGCTGCCGGGTTTGCTGCCGGGCGGTTCAGCCGTCCGGGCAGCAGGTCGGGACGGCCGGAGATTCCGCCGTCCTCTGGAAGACGGCGGATGCTGACCGCCGTCTCTTTTATCCTGGGCCATGAATCCGGCCACCCCCCTTCCTTGTCTCTCTCATCCCGATTAGAGTTTAAACCCTATATCCGGACGATTTTCGCACCCACAGCGGAAAAGTCCCGCTCCAGGGACTCATAGCCCCGGTCAATATGGCGAAGCTGGGTAATCTGGGTGACGCCCAGCGCCCCCAGTGCTGCCACCGCCAGGGCAGCTCCGCCCCGCAGGTCGGTGGCCTCTACCTCTGCACCGTGGAGGAGGGGTACTCCCTCCACCCGTGCTTCCATCCCGTCCACCTGAATCCGCGCGCCCATCTTTTCCAGCTGGGCCACATGACGGAACCGGTTTTCAAAGATGGTTTCGGTGAACCGGCTCTCCCCTTCGGCTGTGGCGGCAGCAGCCATGAGCACCGCCTGCATATCGGTGGGGAAACCCGGGTAAGGGCTCGTCACCACCTGACCGCAGCCAGCAAGCCGGGCCGGTGCTGCCAGCAGCACCCCTTCCGGCATGACCCGGATCCGGCAGCCCATCCGCTCCAACAATGGAAGCAGGCTTTGTAGGCAGTCCGCCCTTGCGCCCAGCGCCAGAATCTCGCCGCCGGCAGCGGCACAGCCGCAGAGCCAGGTGGCAGCCTCGATCCGGTCCGGCATCACGGTGTACTCACAGCCGTGGAGGCGGTCCACGCCTTCCACCACAATGGTATCGGTGCCAGCGCCCCGGATCCGGGCGCCACAGGCGGTGAGAAAGCCCGCCAGATCCACAATTTCCGGTTCCATGGCGGCATTTTCCAGAATGGTTTCCCCCTGGGCGAGGGTCGCCGCCAACAGAATATTCTCGGTCGCGCCCACGCTGGGGAACCGCAGCCGGATCCGGGCGCCGGTGAGCCGTCCGCCGGTCCGGGCGTAGATATGGCGGTCCCGCTCCTCAATCTCCATCCCCAGCGCCCGCAGGCCAAAGAGATGAAGGTCGATAGGCCGGGCGCCCAGCTCGCAGCCGCCGGGAAAGCAGAGCGACGCTTCCCCCAGACGGGCTGCCACCGAGCCCAGAAATACCACCGACGAACGCATCTCCCGCATCAGGTCATCAGGCACCCATGGATTGGATACCGAAGACGCATCCACAAAAATACTATGTCCCTCCCGCCGGACCCGGCAGCCCAGTTCGGTGAGGATCCGACAGGCCGCCGCCACATCCGACAGCTGGGGACACCCATGTAAAACTGTTTCACCCTGACAAAGCACCGCTGCCGCCAGCAGGGGCAGGGCGCTGTTTTTTGCTCCGTGGACCGGGATCTCCCCTCTGAGGGGGGTTCCGCCCTCAATCATCAGACGCTGCACAGAAAACACCTCACTCCCGCAGACATCACCCTTTGCTGCCATCTTATGACAGACCGGGAAAAAGGGTGATGAAAGGGCCTGTCCCATCCAGCGGATGCCCATCCGAAGGACGGGGGTAGATTTCTTTGCACCGTCATCCTTCCTTTCGCTCCGCCATCCGCTCCTCGATCATCTGACAGATGCGCTGGGCGGTATCCAGTGTAGCCAGCCGGGAGGCTGCCGCCGAGAAGGAGGCAACACGCTCAGGGCTGTCCACAAAACGCTGCACCTCTCCGATCAGCCACTGGGGCTGGTAGTCCTTTTCCTCTACCACCAGAGCGGCGCCTGCCTTCTGAAGCACCATGGCATTGTGGTACTGATGGTTTTCCGCCGCATAGGGGTAGGGCACCAGGATGGAAGGGGTGCCGGTGATCTGAAGCTCACTGATGGTGATGGCACCGGCCCGGGAAATAATCAGGTCGGCTGCCGCCATGTAAAGGTGGATGTTGTCAATATACTCCTGGGCGCTCACCCGGGGATTGCCCTCCAGGGAGACGCCCCGCTCTGCCAGCATCTTGGGGAAAAGCTCCCGGCCATTCTTGCCGTAGCCGTGAATGTGGTTGATCTGACCGCCGGGGCAGTGCCAGGCCATCAGGTCCGCCGCCATCTGGTTGATGCGGGTGGCGCCGAGGCTGCCGCCCACCGAAAAGATGGTGAAATGGTCGTCCAGTCCCAGCTGCTTCCGGGCCTCCTTCTTGGAAAGGCCGATGAACGACTGACGGACCGGATTTCCCACCACCTCAAAGCGACGGCACTGGGGAAGCCGGTCTTTTGCTTCGGCAAAGGCCGAAAAGACGATATCGGCGCCGGGCGCCAGCAACCGGCTGGTGACACCGGGGAAGGCGTTCTGCTCATGGATGAAGGTGGGAATTCCCATCTTCTGGGCCTTGCGGATGATGGGACCGGAGAGATAGCCGCCGGTGCCCACCGCAAAATCCGGCCGGAAATCCCGGACAATCCGGGCGGCCTTCATATCCGAGGTGGCAAGCCACGCCGCCGCCTTCAGATTGTGCAGAATGTCCTGGGGCAGCAGGCTCCGGTAAAAGCCTGCCAGCTGAATATGGGCCACCGGGTACCCCGCCCGGGGGACCAGGGTGTCCTCCATGTTGCCGGGGGTGGCGGCAAAGAGAAACTCCGCCTTGGGGTCGCATTTTTTCCATTCATTGGCAATGGCAATGGCCGGGTTGATATGCCCGCCGGTGCCGCCGCCTGCCAGTAATACTCTCATATTGCCAAACTCCTTTGTCAGATAGGATCAGGGCCTTCCCTGGGAAAATCAATGAATCTGGGGAGATGCCGGTGTCTTTTCAGGCTGGGGAGATTCCTCTCCCTGCTCCGGCAGCGCCGAGATGCTGGGACGGCAGTACCGGGAAATGCCCAGCACCACGCCCACCTGCGCCAGCTGCATCAGAGTTGCCGTGCCGCCTGCACTGAAGAAGGGCAGCGAAATACCGGTTGTGGGCATGGCGTTGCACACGACGGCGATGTTCAGAAGGGCCTGCACGCCAAACTGCATGACGATGCCGGTGACCACCATACTGCTGAACCGGTCGGGCGCCCGCATGGCGATGGAGATGCCGCTGGCCACAAAGAGGACAAAGAGCAGGATGATGGCCACGGCTCCCAGCAGCCCCAGCTCTTCACAGACGATGCAGAAGATGAAGTCGTTCTGCGGCTCGGATACCCAGAGGAATTTCTGGGTGGAGTTGCCAAGTCCCACACCCAGCAGGCCGCCGGAGCCAATGGCGTAAAGGGACTGACAGATCTGCCAGCTTCCGTCCCTGATGTTGCTGAAGGGGTCCAGCCAGGACTGGAACCGGACGGTCAGGTAGTCGAAGCCCTTAAAGGAGAGGTAGAGAGCACCCAACACGCCCACGCCAGCCGCCGGCACAATAAACCAGCGGATCTTGCTGCCGCCCACAAACATCATGCCGAAGCCGATGATGACAAAGAGCACCATGCCGGACAGATGCCGCTGAAGCACAATCAGCACCAGCGGAATGGCCAGCCAGGCCAAGAAGACAAAGAATCCATACCGGATCCGTTCCATCCGCCGGTAGTTGACCGAAATCAGGTGGGCGAACATGATGATGATGCCGAACTTCATCATCTCGGAGGGCTGGAAGGTGCCAAGTCCCGGAATGACAATCCATCGGGAAGCACCGGAATCATTCTTGAAGAACAGCGCCACCACCATCAGCAGGGCGGATCCGCCATAGATGAAATACCGCAGCTTCTCATACCACTGATAGGGCACATAGGAGGCTACAAACATCAGCACCAGTCCGCCAACCACAAAGAAGGCCTGTTTCTGGATGATTTTCAGGCTGTTGGAGGTCTCATGGAGGGAGGTGGCATAGCTGGCCGAAAAGACCATGATGAGGCCGATGGCCGACAGGGTAATCACCAGGAAGAAAAAGGAAATATCCATCCGCCCTCTGGGAATCCGGGGTGCTGAAACTGCCTTTTCCTTGGCAGGCCGGGAACCGCCCCGTCCAAAGAAATGACGTTTGCTCTTAAAAGAGGTGGTATGGCCCGGGGTTCTGGCCGGACGGCTGGAACCTGGGCGGCTGGAAGCTGCCTTTTTGTGCAGGCCGCTCTGAGAAGCGGACCGGGCAGCAGGACGGGCTCCTCTGGCCGGACGGGCTGCTCCCCGGGAATGGGAAACACGCCCCCGGGAGGGGGCCGCATGGGAAGCGGGCCGGGCACCGCTGGTCTGACGGGTTTGCATAAGCTGTTCGCTCCTTTCACCCCGAAGCGGCATTTCGCATCGGGTGGTTGGCAGAGGATGTTCCGGAAAAAACCCAATGGATTCTTTCCGCAGCATCCAGAGAAGAGATGCCGGGCAGGGGGAATCAGATTCCCCCTGCTGCCAGTATGGTCAGGGCAAGGCCCAACAGGGACAGGATCATCCAGAAGCAGGCGACCCACCGGTCGCTCCACCCCCGTTCCAGCAGCCAGACCCCAAGAGAGGGAGCCATTTCCCTGCCGGTCAGAGCCAGACGGCAGGACCGCACCAGTGCGTAGATGCCCTCAGCCAGCCAGGGCAGCGCCGCTGGCAACAGGAAGGCCGGTGCACCGCAGGCCATGGCCGCCGCCATGACGCCGCCGCCCAGCAGCATACTGCCGCCCCTGCCGCACCGGAGTTTCACCGGCGGCAGGCAGTAAAGCAGGATCGCCAGGGACAGGCCGCCCAGGGCACACCCCAGCACGCCAGCGCTGCTGCTTCCCAGCATGCCGCCTGCCAGCCCCAGCGCCAGTCCAGCGGTGAGAGAGGCCGTGGGCGCGGCGCCGTCGGCAGCGTCCAGCTGGCTGCTGCCCATGGTCATACCCACGGTCAGCAGCAGGCAGAGCGGATGGTACCAGATGCCCAGGTCCACCTGCCCCAGCCAGGGCAGAATCAGGATGGTGGAGTAGTCCCCGCTGAGAATCAGCGCCGCCAGGTAGCAAAGTCCTACAGCGCCGGCCGCCAGCGTGAGAAAAAGGGTGGAAAAGCCGGGCAGGCTGCGGGTGTGGCGGTAATCGTCCATGAGACCCACAGCACCCAGACCTAAGGCCAGCAGCGCACCGCCTGCCAGACGGCTCACCTCAGTGGCCAGCAGGCCGGGTGTTTCGGTATCCACCGCCAGAAGCACCAGCGCTGGCAGCACCCCTGCCACCAATCCTGCCGCCAGGGGCAGAAAGCCCAT
>CALXFL010000121.1 GCA_944387515.1 uncultured Clostridia bacterium | reverse complement strand
TTATCTAGGAGAAAATCAGAATACAACCTCGCGATGGCTTTCTGCCGAGTCGTAGATACCCTGCATCAGCTTGGCGGTGATGATGACCGTGTCAATATGAGAGGGGAGCTTCTCGCCACTGTCGATGCAGCGCAGGAAGCTGTCGATCTCGGTCTGGAACATGTTGCGGGTCTGGTAGGTAGGAGTGGATTCCAGCATGGTGCCGTTCTTGGCGGTGTACATCTTGAAGGTGTCGCCGTACTGGAGGCGGATACCACCCTTGTCACCCATGAAGTCGATGAAGGGTTCCCGTTCAAAGATGTTCTGTGCCCAGGCGCCGTTGAGGGTGATGACCGGACCATCGGTGCGGACCATAGCGGTGACGGAATCCTCTACGTCGAAGGTACCGTCATACTTGGGAGGACCAGCCCACATATCAGTGTAAACATAGTCTTCCATAGCGGTGCCCAGTTTGGAGAAGGTCTCGCCACTGACAGTCAGAGGAGTGGGATCGCCGCAGCAGTACATGACGATATCCAGATAATGAACGCCCCAGTCGATGAGGACGCCGCCGCCGGCTACGGCTTTGGTGGTGAAGTCACCGCCCAGACCGGGAATGGAGCGGGGAGCACGGAAGCTGACATAAACGTGGTGGATATTGCCCAGCTCGCCGGAAGCAATGATCTTTTTGATGACATTGACGCCATCGTTGAAGCGGTTGACCACGCCGATATTCAGGACCTTGCCGGTTTCATGCTGAACCTTCTGCATTTCCAGGGCTTCAGCATAGGTACGGGCAGCGGGTTTTTCACAAAGGACATTCTTGCCGGCCCGAAGCGCATCCATGGCGATCTGGGCGTGGACATTGTTGGGGGTGCAGACCGAAACTGCTTCGATTTCCGGATCGTTCAGTGCCTGATGATAGTCCTCAATGGCGGTTCCGCAGCCATATTTCTCTACAGCAGCGGCAGCTCTTTCCGGGATGATGTCACAGAAATACTTGATTTCTGCCTGTTCGTTGGCCATGTAGGCGGGAATGTGGGCGCTGTTGGCGATGGTACCACAGCCAATAACGGCGACCTTGATTTTGCGCATGATAGTGTCCTCCTTTGTGATGTGATGCTTCTGAATATGACAGCGGGCTGCCTTTCAGGCGCATCCATAAAACAGTCGGCAGGAAAGATCCTGCATCGTTTTCATTATAGCACACGAAAACTCATATGAAAAGCTGTAATTTTCGTCTTTTTTAACATGAATCCTAAATCTGTCATGGAAAATGAGAGGGAAACCTTGATTTTTTGAAAAGGAAGCGATGGATGGGGGATGATATCGGTCGTGTGAATCCTGAAAAGGAGAGAAAAATCGAAGATATCCCAAAATCCTATATTTTTTACCGGTATTTGACAACAAATCGTTTTATTCGGTATGTGGAAAACTCTGTGGAATCGGTGGAAAAGTTCTAAAAAGCAGAGAGTTTAAGGTGGAAAAGACGCTGTTTTTTCCACCCTTTCCCAACAGTTTTACCCATTGTCAGATTTTTAATGGAAAATACAGTTGGTAAAAGCGGAAAATACCCCGGAGAAATGCATTTTCCCCTTGCATTTGTGGAAAATTTCTGCTATGATAATAGGGCGTCTATCCCCGGATGACCATCTCTGGCGGTGCCCAGGGAAACGGTCCTGAAAAAATTTTGAAAAACCGTATTTTTCGGTTGACAAAAGACGGGACTTTATATTATAATTATCTTTGTGGCATTATGAGGTGTCGAGATGAAAATGGATCTGAAACAGCTTTTTGACATCGTCGGGGAAAAGCGGCCCATTGACTGTGAGCTGGACTTCTCGGCGGAAGAGTTGTACGGACAAACTCCCTTTCATACCCCTGTGGCGGTTACAGGACAGATCGAAAATCGGGCTGGCGTGGTAAGGCTCGTTTTCGGTGTGAAATCTGTTCTGAGTCTGACCTGCGACCGGTGTTTGGAGGCGTTTGAACGGGCTTACGACTTTTCCTTTGAGCATGTACTGGTGAGAACCCTCCATACTGAGAATGACGAGTATGTTGTCTGCGAGGATGGGGTGTTGGATCTGACCGAGCTGGTTCGCACTGATCTGCTGTTGGAACTGCCTACCAAAGTTCTGTGCAGAGAGGATTGCAAAGGCCTTTGTGGTCAGTGTGGCAAGAACCTGAATTTTGGCAGCTGTGAATGCAAGAAAAAGAGCATCGACCCAAGATGGGAAGTCTTAAGCGAGATGTTCTCCTGACACATGCAACCAAGTTATTATCAAGGAGGTGCTAATCATGGCAGTACCCAAGAGAAAAGTATCCAAAGCAAGAAGAGACAAGAGACGTTCCAACGTCTGGAAGCTGGACATGCCTGCTTTTTCCAAGTGCCCCCATTGCGGCGAGCTGAAGGCACCGCATAAGGTATGTGGAAACTGCGGTTACTACAATGGCGTACAGGTTATCCGCAAGGATGCCTGAGGCTGACCTCTTTTGAATCAATATCAGTGCCGCCCGGTAAGGCTTCCCGCTTTATCGGGCGATTTTTTTCAAGATGGGAAAGGAGGAGCCCATGGCTGTTTTGATTTCCGGTGTGGAGAAGAAGAGTCCGGCTGCCCGGGCTGGGATACTGCCGGGAGAGACCCTGCTGGCTATTGATGGCCACGAAATTGTGGATGTATTGGATTACCGGTTTTATATGATGAACAGCCGGCTTTCTCTGTCGCTTCGGGATGAAGCAGGCAGGGAACGGCAGCTTACCATTCATAAGGAAGAGTACGATGATTTGGGGCTGCTCTTTGAAACCTATCTGATGGATCAGCAGCGTTCCTGCCGCAACCAGTGTGTTTTCTGTTTTATCGATCAGATGCCTCCTGGTATGCGGGAGACGCTTTACTTTAAAGATGATGATGCCAGAATGAGTTTTCTGTATGGCAATTATATTACCCTGACCAATCTTTCCAGACGGGATCTGGACCGAATTATCCAGATGAAGATTTCACCCATCAATATTTCGGTTCACACTACCAATCCGGTGCTTCGCTGTGAGATGATGCACAACCGCTTTGCGGGAGAAGCACTGGGCATGATGGAGGAGCTGGCGCAGGCTGGTATCGCTATCAATGCACAGCTGGTGTTGTGTCCCGGTCTCAATGATGGGGAAGAGCTGCGCCGCAGCCTCACCGATCTTGCCCAACTGACACCCAGCCTGCAGACGGTGTCCTGTGTACCGGTAGGACTCACCCGGTATCGGGATGGTCTCTATCCGCTTCGGCCCTACACCCGGGAGGAAGCTGCTGCTACTATCGACCTTATCGATTCCTTTGGCGATATCCAGCAGGAAAAAACAGGGGAGAGGCTCTTTTATGCTGCCGATGAGTTTTATCTGAAGGCGGAGCGTCCCATCCCACCGGCGGAATTCTACGGAGAATTCAACCAGCTGGAAAATGGTGTGGGAATGCTGGCGCTTCAGCGGCAGCAGTTTCTGGAAGCGCTGTCCGACTTTGAGCCGGATGACCGGTCCCGCACCCTGTCCATTGCCACTGGTCAGGCAGCCGCCCCTTTTTTACAGGCGTTGGTTGACGAGGCGGCCAAAAAATGGCATAATTTAAAGTGTAGCATCTACCCCATTCGAAATGACTTTTTCGGGGAAAATATTACAGTGGCCGGGCTGGTAACAGGCCAGGATCTGATAGCGCAGCTGAGTGGAAAGCCGCTGGGTGAGCGCCTGCTGATTCCGGATGTGATGCTCAAGTTTCATGAGGATGTCTTTTTGGACGATGTGTCCTTGGAGCAGGTCTCGGAAAAATTGGGTGTGCCGGTGGAAACGGTATCCGCAGATGATGGGTATCTGCTTCTGGCGGCACTGCTGGGTGAGGAGTGCTGACTTGTTTTTGATGGTTCTGCGCCGGACGGGTGAGCTGGCCCGGCGCTTTTGATTGAGATAGAAAGGACGGAAGCCATGTCCAAACCAATTGTAGCAGTGGTCGGACGGCCCAATGTGGGCAAGTCCACCCTTTTCAACAAACTGATCGGCCAGCGGCTCTCCATTGTGGAGGATACCCCCGGTGTCACCCGGGACCGGATCTATGCTGAATGTGAATGGCTGAATCACCGGTTTATGTTGGTGGATACCGGCGGTATCGAGCCCTACTCCGACGATGTGATTCTCTCCCAGATGCGGCGTCAGGCAGAGCTTGCCATTGAAAGCGCCAATGTCATCATCCTGGTGACCAACATCCGGGATGGCGTTACTGCCACAGACCAGGAGGTTGCGGCGATGCTGCTCAAGAGCGGCAAGCCTATTGTCCTCTGTGTCAACAAGGTGGACGGCATCGGAGAGGTGCCACCGGAGTTTTATGAGTTCTATAACCTGGGCCTGGGGGATCCGATTGCGGTTTCTTCGGTACATGGTCACGGCACTGGTGACCTGCTGGATGAGGTGCTGAAGCATCTTTCCCAGGAGGAGGAAGAGGAGGAGGACGAGGGCCTCATTAAGGTGGCGGTCATCGGCAAACCCAATGTGGGCAAATCCTCTCTTATCAACCGGATGGCTGGTGAGGAGCGGGTGATCGTCTCCAATATCGCCGGCACCACCCGGGATGCTGTGGACACCACAGTGGAAAATGAGTACGGCAGATTTCTCTTTATTGATACTGCCGGTATCCGCCGCAAGTCCAAAGTGCTGGAGAATATCGAACGGTATAGTGTGCTTCGGGCCTTTATGGCAGTGGATCGGGCAGATGTGGCAGTGATCGTCATTGATGCGACTGTCGGTTTTACCGAGCAGGACAGCAAGGTAGCCGGTTATGCCCATGAACAAGGCAAGGGCTGCATTGTGGCAGTAAATAAGTGGGATGCCGTGCCGGATAAAACCGACCGCACCATGAAGGAATTCACCGATAAGCTGAAGGTGGATTTCAGCTTTATGAGTTATGTGCCCTTTGTCTTTATCTCCGCTCTTACCGGTCAGCGGGTGAATCGGCTGTATGACCTGATCCGTCAGGTCAGCGAGAAAAACAGCTTCCGGGCTTCTACTGGTGCGCTCAATGACCTGCTGGCTTATGCGACCGCACGGGTGCAGCCGCCGTCTGACAAGGGCAAGCGGCTGAAAATCTACTATATCACCCAGGCTTCTACCCAGCCGCCTACCTTTGTAGCCTTTGTCAACCGTCGGGAGCTGTTCCACTTCTCCTATCAGCGGTATCTGGAAAACCAGATCCGGGAAACCTTTGATCTGACCGGTACCCCGATCCGGTTCATTGTTCGGGAGCGGGACCGCAACGACAGCTGAGAATCAGTGAAAGGAAGGACAGGATATGCAGATTTTCCGGCTCGTACTGGCGCTGGTGCTGTCCGGCGTAGTAGCTTACCTCATTGGCAGTGTGAACTTTGCCATTATCGTGACCCGGATTTTCACCCATGAGGATATTCGGAAATATGGAAGCGGAAATGCCGGCATGACCAATGTGCTGAGAACATTGGGCAAGGGCCCGGCAGCACTGGTCACCATCGGTGACTTCTGTAAGGGCGTGCTGGCGGTGTTGATCAGCTACTTGCTGCTGCGGACAGTAGGTGGAACAGAGCCTCCCTTTTATACCAATTATGTGGTAGCGGTCATGGTGCTGCTGGGGCATTGTTTCCCGGTGTTTTATGGATTCCGGGGAGGCAAGGGAATTTTGGTTTCAGCCGGTGTCATTTTGGTGCTGAATCCCCTGATTTTGCTGGCTTTGCTGGCTATTTTCCTGGTGGTGGTGATTGCCAGCCGGATTGTTTCCCTCGCTTCTATTACCGTAGCGGTGGCTTATCCCATTCTGACCCTGATCTTTGGACTGGTGGGTCAGGATCCCTACCTGCTCTGGGATGTGCTGGTGGCGCTCTGTGTAGGCGGTGCTGTGGTTTGGATGCACCGGGCTAACATCCGGCGGCTGATCGATGGTACCGAACACAAATTCGGGCAGAAAAAATCCTGATCGGAGAGGAAGGACGGCTTCATGGCACAAATTACCATTATGGGTACAGGTGGATTTGGCATTGCGCTGGCAGTAATGTGCCACCGGTATGGACATCAGGTCACACTTTGGGGTAAGTTCCCGGAGGAGGTGGCTACTATTGTCAAGAATGGAGAGCACAAAAAGCTGCTGCCCGGTGTACCGGTCAATCCGGGTATCCATGTGACAGCGCAGCTGGAGGATGGAAAGGAGCCGGATCTATTGATCCTGGCAGTGCCGTCCTTTGCAGTGCGGGAGACTGCCAGAAGGGCTGCTTCTATCTTGCGTCCGGATACAGTAGTGGCCAATGTGGCCAAGGGCCTGGAATCTGGCAGTCATAAGCTGCTGAGCCAGGTAATCGGTGAGGAACTGCCAGAGCATCCAGTGGTGATTCTTTCAGGACCTTCTCATGCAGAAGAAATTGCCCGGGGTGTGCCCACCACTATTGTGGCGGCCAGCAGCTGCCGGGAGCGTGCTGAGTTTTTGCAGGATATTCTTTCCAATGAAACCCTGCGGATTTATGTGAGTGATGATCTGGTGGGAAGCCAGCTGGGCGGTGCGCTGAAAAACATCATCGCTGTCTGCGCTGGTATCTGTGATGGCTTGGGCCTGGGGGATAATGCCAAGGCGGCCTTGATGACGCGGGGCTTGGCGGAGATTGCCCGGCTGGGTGTAGCCATGGGGGCGGATTCTACTACTTTTGCCGGTCTTACCGGTATCGGTGACCTGATCGTCACCTGTACCAGTATGCACTCTCGTAACTACCGGACCGGACTGTATATCGGTCAGGGACTTTCGCCTAAGGAGGCGATTGAGCGGGTAGGCATGACAGTGGAAGGCTGTCTGGCAGCTGCTTCTGCCTGGGAACTTGCTCGGGAGCATGGGGTGGATATGCCCATTGTAGAGCAGCTGAATTTGGTGCTGGACGGCAAGGATATTCGTCAAGCCATTACGGACCTGATGGGGCGTCCCAGCCGGCATGAGAATGAAAAAATCTGGCTGAAAGAACAGCGAGCCTGATTATATAAAAGGAGGCCGTTCTGTGGTAAAAACCACGGAACGGCCTCCTTTTTTGCACTTTTGAGGTTTGTTCATTTGACTGTTACTACATTTTACCTTGAACATGTACATAGATTGCAAGGACAAAAATGCAACATAAAGACAATAAATTGGAAGATTCTAAAAATACAAATAGTATAAGAGAAGATCGAGAACACTTTAAGTTTTTAACACAATTCACTGCGCGCGGTGGAAAAGTTCATATGCGTTCAGCTTCTTTCAAAACCGAACAAATGCAGGATTTTCCAGAAAATATGCAAATATAGGCGAATTTTAAAACAATCAAATACTAATAGTATATGGACTCCTCTGTAAAAACTGAAAAAATCGACTTTTTTCGACATAAAAATTACTATATGTATCATATTTGGGCAAAAAGTGAACAGTTTTTACACAGACGCCGAACGGGGTACGGGCGAGTCAGAAAAACCGCGGAAATCGTTACCGGACTGTCGAAAAATCGGGCAACCGAACGAAAGCCGGACGAGGTACCCCGGGCGTTTGACAAATATTTTATTGGAGGATGAAATTCACATGAAAAAGAGAATT
>CALXFL010000120.1 GCA_944387515.1 uncultured Clostridia bacterium | reverse complement strand
CTGCGTCACGAAGCCGCCAATCCCTGGCTTTACGGCCATCTTCATCCGGCCAGACAGCGGCTTGCCGACCGGATGGAATGCCTTTCTCAGTTGAAGAGAATTGGTTACCAGGTAGGGGCCGGGTTTATGGTGGGAGCGCCGGGACAGACGGCCGCTCATCTGGCAGATGATCTGCTGTATTTGCAACAGCTTCAGCCCCACATGGTGGGGATCGGTCCATTCATCCCTCACCATGACACGCCGTTTGCAGGGGAACCGGCCGGCTCTCTGGAACTGACCCTCTTTTTGCTGGGACTGACCCGGCTGATGCTCCCTTCTGTTTTGCTGCCTGCTACCACCGCGCTGGGAACATTGGCAGAAGATGGCCGGGAGCTGGGAATGCGCAGCGGCGCCAATGTTATCATGCCCAACCTTTCTCCCAAAGAGGTGCGGGAAAAATACCTGCTTTACGACAACAAACGCTGTACCGGAGATGAAGCAGCAGAGTATCACCAGGAATTTTCCCGGCGGATGGCGACGGTGGGACGGCGGATTTCATTGGAACGGGGAGACTGGCAGCCGGTCCCTTTGACAGAGAGATAAAAGGAGGCATCTTTATGGGATTGCAGCAAACACCTGCTGCTGAGCGGGTACATATCGGCTTTTTTGGCCGGCGCAATGCCGGAAAATCCAGTGTGGTCAATGGTGTGACAGGACAACAGCTGTCCATTGTGTCGGATGTGCTGGGCACCACGACGGATCCGGTCTATAAGACGATGGAATTGCTTCCGCTGGGGCCGGTGGTGATCATTGACACCCCCGGTATTGATGACGAGGGGGAATTGGGCGCACTTCGGGTGAAAAGAAGCTATCAGGCTTTGAACCGTACCGATATAGCGGTGCTGGTGGTAGATGGTCAGATGGGCCTGACGCCGGAAGACCGGCAGATGATGGACGCCTTCCAGAAAAAGGGGATTCCCTGGTTAATTGCCTGGAATAAGTGTGAATTGTCGCCTTTGCCGGATTCTCTGGAGCATGCTGTGCCGGTGAGTGCAGTTACCGGCGAGGGTTTTCATCAGTTGAAGGAACGGCTGGCCGCTCTGATGCCCCAGGAAGACGATGGGCGGAAAATCGTGTCGGATCTGCTGACGCCTGGGGATCTGGTGGTACTGGTGGTGCCTATTGACAAAGCTGCTCCCAAGGGACGGCTGATTCTGCCCCAACAGCAGACCATCCGGGATATCCTCGATGGGGATGCCATGGCTATTGTCACCAAGGAGACAGGGCTTCGGGAAACGCTTTCCTCTCTGGGAAAAAAGCCCCGGCTTGTCATCACGGACAGCCAGGTCTTTGGGCGTGTGGCGGCAGATACGCCGGAGGACGTCCTGCTCACCTCTTTCTCCATTCTGTTTGCCCGGTATAAGGGGGATCTGGAGCGGGTCGTGCGGGGCGCCCGGGCCGTGGAACAGCTTCAGGAAGGCGACCGGATCTTGATTTCTGAGGGCTGTACCCATCACCGGCAGTGCGGCGACATTGGAACGGTTAAGCTGCCCGCTTGGATTCAGCGGCATACCGGAAAGACACTCTCCTTTGACTTTACCTCCGGTACCGAGTTTCCCGATGATCTCTCGCCGTACCGGCTGGTGGTGCACTGTGGAGGGTGTATGCTGAATCAGCGGGAGATGAAGTACCGCCTCAGCTGTGCCGCAGATCAGCATGTTCCCATGACCAATTATGGTACGTTGATTGCTCATATCAATGGCATTCTGGAACGCAGTATCCAGCCTTTTCCAGAGTTATTAAAGGCTTTGGCAACATGAATGCAATAGAAAAGCCCGCTGCCAGCATCAAGCTGGCAACGGGCTCTTTTAATTGGAGATGAAACAAAGAATAGAGAAGATTATCCTTTCTTGTATCCACATTTCGGGCATACACCCTGTTCATTCAGTGCGATACCACAGAGAGGGCAGCGGTCAATTTGATTTTTGGTAGTAAATTCTGCAGAAGCAGCATTGACACCACTGGTAAAGGTGATTTTGGCGATGTTCAGCTTGTCTTTGAGCAGGTCGTAGACAATTTTAATCATGCCTTCCACCGTCAAGGTTTCCTTTGTAACTACCAGGCGGCAGTCCGGATAGGCAGTGGCCAGCTCTGTCTGGAAAGCAGGGCCCTTCATCTTGTTCTGGGGAGCGCCGTCACGGATTCCCTGGTCCTCATATACCTTGAGGATTGCGGGCAACAGCGGATCATCTTCCCGCAGAATCAGGGCATGATCAAAATTTTTCAGTACACTCCAGGCGGTCTTCTGAATTTCATTACAGGGAAAGACCATGTTGACGCCAGGCTCCACTGTGTCTTCCACTTCGATGGTGAGGACGCCGGTGTGGCCGTGAAGATACTGTGCTTCTCCCTTAAAGCCATAGAACCGGTGGGCGTACTGCAGATCCAATGTGGTGATACTTCTCATGAGATGACCTCCTTTTTTATACTTACAAACCAGATGATTTGTATGAGACAGATTGATTTTGTTGCTTGTCCTGATTGCAAGGTAATTTGCTCTGCTATCATCTGCCTATCAGAACGGCCGATGATTTCAAGAATGATAGCTCTACAATAAGGCGCCAAATAATTTAGAACTATTCTATTTTTTATTTTATTCTAAAAAGCGGTGGTTGTCAAGTGTTTTTTAAATAACAGCAGAATATTTTTACAAGTTACTTGTGTAAGGATAACAACCAGCAAAAGAACGGGAAAAGGCACAGAAGCTGTCGTCGGACAGCTTCTGTGCCTTTCAAGTAATGGTATGGGGATTAGAGCAATCGGTGAAGTGGAGTGTGCTTCCAGAGAAAGAATCCCAGGGATGCACCGATTACATTGAGAATCAGGTCGTCGATATCGCAGCTGCCCAGCATCGTAGCCAGCTGAAGCAATTCCACACAGAGGATCAGCATGAAAACCGTCAGCAAAAAGCGTCCCCAATGCCGTTGTTTTGGAGAAAGCAGCGGCAGGAAGATGCCCAACGGAACAAACATCAGAATATTTCCGCCAAGGTTGACAAAGGCGTGCCAGGGCAGCCAAGAGGCATATTCCTCTCCATGGCGTAGCACGCGCCAAAACAGGCGAACCGTCTGAAAGGGAACCAGATTGGTGTAGGTATGCAGATAGGTTTCCAGATCCATTCGGGCTGCCTGGCTGGTGCGTTGAAAAAAGAGAAGCCACAGCATCAGCAACCCATACCCAGCAGCAGCGATCAACAAGGACCGGCGGCGCAGCTCATACCGGGCCATTTATAAGAGCTTTCCTTCCCGGATGCAGGTTTCGATTTCCTCCCGGGTGGGGATGGCGGCGATGGCACCCCGTTTGGTGGTGACCAGGCTGCCCAGAGCGTTGGCAAATCGGAGCACATCCTCCATCTCCTCATCTGTCAGGGTGTCGGGAGCTTTGTTCAGTTCCAACAACCGCAACAGCAGACCAGCCCAGAAGGAATCACCGGCACCAGTGGTATCGATGGTTTCTACATCGTAGGCGGAGGCGACAAATTTGCGTCCATTGAGGAAGGCAGAGCATCCCTGTTTGGCTTTGGTGATGACCGTGAGGATAATGCCGTATTCTTCAAAGAGGCGGCGGCCCACTTCCTCTTCCGGTTCGGTGCCGAACAGGAAATTCTGCTCATCATCAGAAATTTTCAGCAGATGGCACAGGGGCAATGCTTCTAAAATGGTAGTCTTTGCAAAATCCAGAGACCCCCAGAGCGGCGGACGGAGATTGGGGTCATAGGAGATGATTGCGCCAGCGTCCCGTGCCTGCTTGATGGTTTCCAGTACGGTAGAGCGGGAAGGCTCCTGAGTCAGAGAAACCGATCCGAAATGGAAAATCTTTCCCTGATGAAGCAATTCTCCGGGAATATCCTCCGGCAACAGATTGACATCTGCGGTGGTGAGGTTTCGGTAAAAGGAAAAGTCCCGGTTGCCGTCGGGTGACAGGGTGACAAAGGCCAATGTGGTGGCAAATGTTTTGGAGAGGATGAGGTGGCTGCTGTCACAGCCGGCGTTTTCCAGTGCAGTCCGGCAGGCTCTTCCAAACAGATCATCGCCTACCTTTCCTACAAATGTTGCATTTCGGCCCAATTTGGCCATTGCGCAGGCCACATTTGCCGGCGCTCCGCCTGGATTCTGAAGATAAAGCGGCGCATTATTCTGTCCGGTGCCGCAGGGAGTGAAGTCAATGAGCATTTCGCCAATGCTGACCAGGTCGTACATAACAGGTCTCCTTTCATTGATAATGTCCTGGCTGTCTCTTTGACAGCTTACCTTGATCTTGTTGTTTGTTCCTATGATAACATGATTGCTTTTTTCTGTAAATAGGGAAAGCCGTCGGAAGTTTTAGAAAAACCGACCGAAATACCAGAAGATTTTTTTCTGTGGGAAAAGGCTTGAATGAGAGCAAAAAAGCCGGTCTTTCCGGCTTTTTTGCCGGAAAGGGTTGACAAAGCAAAACACCTTTGCTATAATAAATGTTGCTGTGAGCCACTAGCTCAGTTGGCAGAGCATTTGACTTTTAATCAAAGGGTCCGGAGTTCGAGCCTCCGGTGGCTCACCAGAAAGCCCCAGTCCAGACCGGACTGGGGCTTATGTTTTTGAAAAAGGATTTCCAAAAGCACTCCCGCAGATCAGCAGTCACAAGACGCCGTTTTTTTCGTCTGCTTCTGATATAATGGAAAGGGGCTTCCTGCCCATAGCTCATGTTCTGCCGGGGGAAAGGATGACAATATGCGTATACAGGTGGACCAAATTGATGTGCATTACCTGATAGAGGGACCGGAGCGTCCCGATCAGGAAGTGGTGGTACTTCTCCATGGATGGGGTGCCAATGTGACGCTGTACCGTAATGTGATTTCCCATCTTGGGAAATCCATGCAGATCTGTGCACTGGATCTGCCCGGGTTCGGTGAGACGGCAGAGCCGGACCGTCCCTGGTCGGTGGCGGATTTTGCAGATTTTGTAATTCATTTCATTGAAGCCATGGGCTTCCGTAAGGTAGCCCTGATGGGTCATTCCCATGGGGGACGGGTCTCGCTGGAGATCGCTTCCCGGACACAGCTGCCCTTTTCCCTTACCCGGATGGTGCTGATGGATGCGGCAGGTGTGCTGCCCAAAAAGACCTGGAAGCAGAAGCTGCGTCAGCGCCGCTACAAGATGGCCAGATGGGTACTTTCCCTGCCGCTGGTGGGCGCACTCTATCCGGATGCGCTGGAAAATCTTCGCCGGGCGCATGGGTCGGCAGACTACCAGAATGCCTCTCCCTTGATGCGTCAGACCCTGGTGAAGGTGGTCAATACCGATATGGAGCCGGCAATGCCTAAAATTCAGGTGCCGGTGCTGCTCATCTGGGGAGAAGATGACACCGCAACTCCTCTTTCTGATGGGGAACGGATGGAAAAGCTGATTCCCGGTGCCGGATTGGTGCGGGTTCCCCATGCGGGACATTATGTCTATATCGATCAGTGGCCCACTGTCATGCGGGTGCTGGATGCTTACTTTGGAGAGGAGGGCTGACCTGTGGAACTAACTTTATTGGCTGTGGTGCTGGTTTGCTGGCTTTGCAGCCTGACGGTCCACCTGCTCTGGACCCTTCATATGTTTCAGCTCAATGGCTACAAGCCCGGTGTACAGCGGAAATGGCTGCGGGATAACTTCCTGCCGGCGGTGATTGGCCGGAACCTGGCTGCAATTCTTTCTCTGCCGCTGTTGTTCTGCGGGTGGCCGGGTGAGATTCTGGCGGCGCTCTTGTTGCTGTTGTCGGCCTGGCTGGGCCGTCCCAAGCCGAAGCAGGTCAAAAAGCCCTTGGTTTATACCCCCAGGGTCCGGCGGATGCTGGTGACCTGTGGAATTTTGACCCTGATTCCGGTGGCAGTCAGCCTGGCGTTCTGGCAGATGTCGTGGGTATGGGGCTTGCTGCTACCCCTTTGGCATACGGCCAATGGCCTCTGGCTGCTGCTGGCCAACTTCATCAACCGGCCGGTGGAGACAGCCATCAATCGCTGGTATATTGAAGACGCCAGCCGGATGCTGCGGGAAATGCCAAGGCTTAAGGTGGTGGGCATCACCGGAAGCTACGGCAAAACCAGCGTGAAATTTTTCCTGCAAAAGCTCTTATCCGCAAAGTACAACGTTCTCATGACGCCGGAAAGCTATAACACCACACTGGGTGTTGTGAAAACCATCCGGCAGTCCCTTCGGGCCACCCACGAAATTTTCCTTTGTGAAATGGGCGCCCGGAATCCCGGGGACATCAAGGAAATCTGCGACATCGTTCATCCGGGCTATGGCATTATCACCTCGGTGGGCCCTCAGCATCTGGAGAGCTTCAAGACGGTGGAAAATGTCATCCGCACCAAGTTCGAGCTGCGGGATGCCCTGCCCCAGGGCGGCACGGTGTTTCTCAACTGGGACAATGAATACATCCGCAGCCAGCAGCCTGGCCGTCCGGTGGTGCGGTACGGTATTGAACAGGAAGATGCTGATTATCTGGCCTATGACATTTCGGTATCAGCTAAAGGCTCTTCCTTCAAGATGAAGCTGGATGGGGAGGAGCATACCTTTTCCACCCGGCTCATCGGCAGTCACAATGTATTGAATATTGCTGGCGCAATTGCCTGTGCTCATACGCTGGGCGTTCCGGCGGCGGATCTGATCCGTCAGGTGCGGAGCCTGGAAAGCGTACCGCACCGGTTGCAGCTGATTCAGGGGCGCAGCGCCATCATTATCGATGACGCCTATAACTCCAATCCCAGCGGCGCCAAGGCAGCCCTGGATACCCTCGGTGCCTTTGACGGTGTCAAAATCCTGGTGACACCGGGTATGGTGGAACTGGGAAGCCGTCAGGCGGAGCTCAATCGGATTTTCGGCAGCCAGGCCGCCGAAGTCTGCGACTATGTGGCGTTGGTGGGAGAAAAGCAGACCGAACCCATTCTGGAAGGCTTGCTGGCAGCAGGATTCCCCCGGGAAAAGATCTTTGTGGAGCATGATCTGAAAGGGGCCCTCCGGTCGGTGGAGAATCTCCGGACTGGCGGTGTGCAGAAAATCGTGCTGTTGGAAAATGACCTGCCGGATAACTTTTGACGGGAAAGGATGAAATAGAGATGAAAATCAAGATTGGTGTATTGTTTGGCGGCAAGAGCGTAGAGCATGAGGTCTCCATCATTTCGGCGGTGCAGGCCTGCTATGCTTTTGACCGGGAAAAATACGAGGTTGTGCCCATTTACATGACCCGGGACAACCGGTTCTACACCGGTGAGGCCCTGGGCAAGATCGAGACCTATCGCAGTGGCGTGGAGGCCATGCTCAAGTCCACTCCTGGTATCACCCAGGTGCAGATGGTGTCGGAGGAGGGACGGCTCTGGCTGGAGCGGTATCCTCAGCGCCGGTTCGGCAGCAATCGGATTACTGATATCGATGTAGTTTTCCCCATTGTCCATGGGACCAATGTGGAAGACGGCGCCCTTCAGGGATATCTGAAAACCCTGGGCGTGCCCTTTGTAGGCTGCGACGTGCTGGCTTCGGCAGTGGGCATGGATAAGTATGTGATGAAGATGCTGTGGCAGGCAGC
>CALXFL010000119.1 GCA_944387515.1 uncultured Clostridia bacterium | reverse complement strand
GCACCCATCCGCAGGACGGCCCAGACAGGGAGATGGCAGCATGGCTTCGATTGAAACATACCGTCACCTCCTGGCGTGGGAGCGGACCAGGCGGACCGCTCATCTGATACCTCTATTATACACCGGGAATGTCAGAAAAACAACTGATTTTGGGTAAAGTTTTTTTTAGATCGTATCTGAACTCCCGCCAAAAAATAGAACAAAAATTTGTCAGCCAAAATTTGGCGGCCAAATCCTGGCGGCCAAATCCTGGCGGCCAAATCTTGGCGGCCAAAGTTTGGCGCTTATCGCTCAGGAGACCGGCACCCGGACCAGCTCCTCGCCCAGAATGGTCACCAGCTGGATTTCGGTGGGGCTGGTCCTGCCGGGCTTGCCCTCGGTGGGGGAGTCCACCCGCTGAATCTCGCCTTCATGGGAAAGGCTGTCGGGGGTCAGGGAGATGGCGGCGACCTGGTGGCTGTTTCCCCACTGGGTGGTCAGGGCCACCAGGTCGTCCTGCCGGATGAGCATGGTGACGTCGCTCCAGCCGGAGTCAATGCGCTGCTGACTGAGAATCCTGCCGCTCAGGGAAAGCCGGGCGGTGAACAGGGTGCTGTTTTCCTCGCCCGGTTCCCGGGCCAGTACCACCACGCCCAGGTCGCCCGACGGGGTCAGCTGCCAGAAAAGACTGTCCACCCATTCCACCGGGGTGCCCGTCAGCTGGGACAGGGAGACGCTGCCGTAGACTGTTTCCGGGTCAGCGGTGCTGCGGAAGGAGAGCCCCAGCTGCCAGGTGAGGGCCACTTCGTTTCCGTCCGGCAGGAGAAGCAGCGCCAGGTCGTCCCCCTCGGCAAAGGAAAGCTGGTCGCCGTTCCGGTAAGCCGGCTCCCAGTACCGGGCCTGGATGTCCATGGCGGTAATCAGGCCGGTTTTGGGGAGGTAGCTGACAATGGCGTCCTGTACCGGGGCTTCGTAGCAGTCGATCTCCTCACGGGAGGAGAGGGTGACCCAGCTGCCGTCGGAGCAGAAAAAGCGGTAACGCTGCCCCAGGGTGGAGTAGGGCTGATTGTTGGCAGGAGCCCATGCAGGCTCGTAGAGGTGTTCGGTTACCGGCCGGTTTTCGGCCATCCGCTGCCAGTCCTGGGTGTAGCTGATGGCGTGGCCCAGAAAGGGCGTGCTCACCAGGGCAATCAGGGTGACCACCACCAGCAGCACCATCTGGAACCAGCCGCTGACACCCCGGGCCACCGCCGGGGAAGCGGGCTCGATGCCCAGCCTTTTCAGGTTGCGCTTTCCCCGGCCCAGCCACCAGACCACCCGCACCAGGGCGGCGAGGAACAGCCCGCCGAACACCACCGTCACCACCCAGGCCGCCACCAGAGTGGTGGAGTACCATTCCGCCAGGGCGTGGCTGGGGGCGTCCGGGAAGAAGTTGTGGGGCCAGCCCATGAGAAAGCCGTAAAGCCCCCATCCCACCCACAGCATCAGGGCGAGAATCCCCAGCTGAATCAGGTGGAACCGGACGAAATGCCGGTCGGCCTTCCAGATGGTGGTCAGCAGCATCCGCTGCTCGGTGGCGCCCATGCCCCGGGCGCCTGCCAGCCGGGCAGCCTCGGCCAGGTTGCAGCCGGGAGCGGCCTTCAGCTTCTGCATGGCGGCCCGCTGGTCGGTGGTGAAGCCGGGGGCATTCTTCTGACGGGGGAGGGGCTTGTCTCCCAGCTGGTCGGGGTGGGCGCCCAGCCGGATGACCGCCTGCTCATAGGCGGCTTCCAGCCGTTCCAGCTGAGCGGTTTCTCCCGCCAGCTCCCGGCGGCGCTTGCGGTAGGCCTTGCGGATCTGGGAAAGACTGCTTTCCGGATCCAGGTCCAACAGCTTGAAGATGTCCAGCATCATGGCGATTCCTCCTTTCAGGACGTCCTGCGGGGCGCCTTACAGGCCGGCCAGCCGCTGGAACAGGTCGGCGAAGAGGGCGTCCCGGTGGATGTGGTAGACATACCGGTAGAGATGGCTGGCGGGGTCCCGGGCATAGCGGTCATCGTATCCGGGGAGGGGAATGTGCTCGAGCCGGTCCTCCATGAAGGGGCCGTCCAGCAGCCAGGCCACCGCCGTCACGTCCCAGATCGCCCGGGTCCAGGTGGGGCAGCCGCTTTTTTCTCCTTCGTGGCAGGTCAGCCCCACCAGATAGTCGCAGAGGGAATTCTTTCCCTTCAGGTGGAAGCAGAGCTCGGGGCCGCTGGTGGTAAAGGCGGATACGGCGCCCATACAGGGCAGCTGTACCACCGCCGCCCCCGAGCCGAAGACCACCCGGGCCGCCGCAATGTCCTGAAAGAGGTTGAATTCCACCGAGTCGGGCCAGTCCAGGGCGTTGCCCCCCAGCCAGACGATGACCACCCGGTCCCGGATGGCGGGGTTTTGCAGCAGCGCCGAGGCCACGTTGGTGATGGCGCCGATGGCGACCACATAGAGGGGATGGTCGGGGGTGTAGTCCATGGCCCGTTGGGCCAGGTCGAGGGACGCCGGCGACAGGGCGGGCGTCTTTTCATTCTGAAGGTAGGCGGTGGCGCCCTGGTAGACCCGGCCGGTCAGGTCCTCCCGGCCCATGAGCCGGAGGATGTGCTGGATTTCCCGGTAGCTTTTTTCCATGCCGTCCCGGGGGCTGTCGGCGTTCTGGTTGTGGAAGGGGGCGGCGTAGACGGCCTTCAGCCGCAGCTTTTCCCCCCAGCTGACCAGATAGGCCAGGGCGTACTGGTCATCCACCTCGTTGTAGGTGTCGGTGTCCAGCACCACGTCCACCGGCCCCTGGGGCTTCTGAAGCCGCCGGAGCAGAGCGGTTTCGTCCACCTCTGGACGGGGGTGGAGATGGGGACGGACGAAGTCCTCCCAGGTTTTCTGCTGTTCCATGAGGATACCTCCATTCTCAGAGGGAGAGGGTGTGGGGCTGCCGTTGCTGGTAGAAGGTGAGCTCGGTGAAGCCCAGCTTTTTCAGAAGCTGCTGGCAGTCGGCGATGCCGGCCCCCAGGTCGGGGAGCCCATGGGCATCGGAGCCCAGGGAGATCCGCCGGCCGCCCAGCTGGTAGTATCGTTTCAGGATGGTCTCGTCGGGCAGCGGGACGCCGATCTTCTGCCGCAGGCCGCTGCTGTTCACCTCCAGTGAGAGGTCGCGTTCAATGACCTTACTCAGCAGCTCATCCAGCAGCGGAGCGAACCGGGCAAGGTCGATGGGAATGCCCGCATCCCCTACAATGTACCGGAGCGGGTAGGTGACATGGGCCAGCACGTCGAACTTCCCCCACTCCACCAGCCGGATCTGCCGCCGGAAGTAGTCCTCCAGCAGCCGGTAGATCTCCTCCCGGGGGATGGCAGCGCAGTCCAGGTAGTAAAAGTCCACGATGTCCCCGGTCCGGTGAATCGACCCGATGACCAGGTCCACCGGCCGCAGGGCCAGGAATTCCTCGGCCAGGTCGGGGTAGTCCACCGCCTCGCCCAGCTCAAAGCCGGTGAGGATGCGGGTGGTGGTAGAGTGGGCGTCCCGCCAGGCGGCCACCTGGTCTACCGATTGGCAGATGGCGGTTTTCAGGGCCTCCACCGGATAACGGGGCGGGTACAGGTCACAGTGGTCGGTGACGGCGTAGGCCGAAAGGCCCAGCGAGACGGCCTGTTCACAGAGGGCAGAAATCTCCTCTTTGCCGTCGAAGCTGTGACGGGAATGGGTGTGGCAGTCCATGAGGAGGGGACTGTCAGAAAGATTTGCAGTCATAAGCGGCTCCTTACAAAAAAATACTTTTCATTGGGGAAAAATACTGATATAATAAGGTCAAAGACTTTGGTCTTTGACCGAGGTCAAAGGCCTTGGTTTTTGACCGAAGTCAAGGTCTTTGACCGAAGTCAGGCAATGAAGCCATTGATGAACAAGTAACGTGAAAAGGTCGTGACGGTTGTGACGATTTTTGGTAGGACGATGACACTTCCCCATCCCCGCAGGCTGCACCACTGCGGCACCCAGCCCATCGAGACCCGGCGGCTGCTTCTGCGGCCCTTCCGGGTGAGTGACACCCGGGAGATGTTTGAAAACTGGGCCAGTGACCCCCGGGTCACCCAGTATCTCCGCTGGCGGGCCCATACCCGCCCGGATGAGACCCGGTCGGTGCTGGGTTACTGGGAACGCCAGTACCGGCGGCGGGATTTTTACGAGTGGGGCATCGTCCTGCGTCAGACCGGGCAGCTGATTGGCTCGGTGGGGGCCACCGCCACCCGGGATAAGTTCACCTTTGAGGCGGGGTACTGCCTGGGCGTCCCCTGGTGGGGGCAGGGCATTGCCACCGAGGCCCTTCAGGCGCTGCTGGGCTACCTCTTTGAGGAGGTGGGCTGTGAGACGGTCATCGCCGTCCACGCCGAGGAGAACCCGGCCTCGGGACGGGTGATGGAAAAGTGCGGGATGCACCAGCGCCCCGGCAGCATGGTGGTGGGCACCGAAAACGGCCCCTTCCGCTGCCTGACCTACGAAATCGGCAAAGAGGAATTTCAGGTGTTCGGGGGACAGCTTCCCCCGCTGCATCCATAAGGAGGACAACAGGATGGATAAACATTTGCGGTCGGTTGTGGAAAAGCGGGTGGCCCGCACAGCGGAGGCCCTCACCCGGAACAACATGGAGGTTCACTGTCTCGAGAGCCGGAAGGATGTCATCCCGGCGCTGACGTCCCTGCTCCGGCAGGGAGAGGTGGTCGCCCACGGCGGGTCGATGACCCTGGCCCAGTGCAGCGTGCCCGAATGGCTCAAGACGGTGCCGGTCACCTATCTGGACCGGGACATGCCCGGGCTCAGCCCCGCTGACCGGCAGGAGATGATGCGCCGGGCGCTGCTTTCCGACACCTACCTCACCTCGGTCAACGCCATCCTGGAGGAGGGCGCCCTCTATCTGGTGGACGGCAACGGAAACCGGGCAGCCGCCATGCTCTACGGCCCCCGCCGGGTCATTGTGGTGGCAGGAGTCAACAAGATTGTCTCCTCCCTCTCCGAGGCGGTGGACCGGGTACGGACCATCGCCTGTCCGGCCAATGTGGCCCGGCTGGAGCGGCCCACCTGGTGCCGCAAGCAGGGACACTGCATCGCCTTTGACCATCCCGATGGGGGCAAGATCGCCGGCTGTGGCCGGGAGAGCATCTGCAACGATTTTGTGCTGCTCCGCAACCAGACCATTCCCGGCCGGATTCAGATCCTGCTGGTGATGGAGGACCTGGGCTATTGACAGGAGAGCGGTTCGCCAGGACGGCGGGCCGCTTTTTTCTTTTTGAGTGGTGCTTGTCGGGAACGATTACTCGTCCCCCGGGATGATTATTCATCCCCCGGGATGATTACTCGTCCCCCGGGATGATTACTCGTCCCCCGGGATGATTACTCGTCCCCCGGGATGATTACTCATCCCCCGGGATGATTATTCATCCCTTGGAATATGCCGCACCACCGGCTTTCCCTCCGCATCCAGCAGCGGGGTAATACCGCTGCCGTTTCCGTTTTGCACCACCAGATAGTGGACGCCGGTCTCCCGGTCAGCCAGGACGGTGCAGGCCATGGCAAAGCCGATGGACTCGTCTAATACTCTGACAAAACGTTTTTCCTTTTTCATGGTATTCGCTCCCTTCTCTTTCATCTTACAGAAAATTCTGCCAAACTGCAAGGGATGCTGCAAAATCTAATGGAAAATTTGCAAAAATTAGCAGCAGGTTCCGATAAAGGGGAATTTGAAAGGCTTTTCGATTCCCAACAATTCACTGGATTGTTGGGAAAAGGACGTCCGTTCTTTGTCGGATGGCCCGCCGGGCCATTTGAAAAACCCCTTGCGTGAGTTTTTCAAGCCCGAAATACGGATTTCCGTATTTCGGCCCGCAAGGCCAGGCCGATTTATCGGCGCCTTGCGAGGCTCCTGCGCTTTTTTGTGAATAGGGGAGTTTCGCCCACTGCTCCCCATCAGCCGTAGTTGATGGGCGATGGGGGCTTTGCCCAAGCCCAACGAGTTGGGCGACGACCCCACAATTTTTCGAGAAAAATTGAGTAAAGCTTTTATTTTGTTGGGACGTTTTGACCACGCAAGAACTGGCGTTTCGACGGTTCGCTTTATCCCGCAAGGAAAAACTGGGTGCGCTTTACGCCGCTCTCTTTATAAAGCCAAAAGCGCCCGCCAGAGCGGACGCTTTTTTCATACCGGCTTATGCGCCGTACTTCTTCACCAGACCCAGTGCAATGGCAAAGCACTTTTCCAGCGCCTGGACGCTGGTATACTCATACCGGCCATGGGCGTTCTCGCCACCGGCGCAGAGGTTGGGGCAGGGCAGTCCCATAAAGGACAGTCTCGCACCGTCGGTGCCGCCCCGGATGGGGATGACCACCGGCTCGATGCCCAGCTCCTCCATGACCGCCTTGGCGTTGTCGATGAGGTGCATGTGGGGCAGGATCTGCTCCTTCATGTTCCGGTAGCTGTCGGTGATGGAGACCTCCACCGTGCCGCTGCCGTACTTCTCGTTGAGGAACCGGCCTGCGGCCTCTGCCAGGGCCTTCTTCTCCGCCATCTTTCCGGCGTCATGGTCCCGGACGATGTAGAGCAGGTCGGCGCCCTCTACGGTGCCGCTGATGTCGTTCAGGTGGAAGAATCCCTCATAGCCGCTGGTAAACTGGGGCCGCTGGTCAGCGGGGAGCAGGGCGTCAAACTCCATGCCGATGGCAATGGCGTTCTTCATCTTGCCCTTGGCCGAGCCGGGGTGGATGTTCCGGCCGGTGACATGGACCCGCAGGGTGGCGGCGTTGAAGTTCTCGTACTCGATTTCACCGGCCCGTCCGCCGTCCAGGGTGTAGCCGAAGTCAGCGCCGAAGCCCTTCACGTCAAAGAAGGCAGGGCCGTTGCCCACCTCCTCGTCGGGGGTGAAGGCGATGCGGATGGGGCCATGGGAGACCTCGGGATGCTCGGCCAGGTACTCGGCCAGCGCCATGATTTCGGCGATACCGGCCTTGTCGTCGGCGCCCAGCAGGGTGGTGCCGTCGGTGACGATCAGGTCTTCGCCGATGTGCCGGGCGAGGGAGTCAAACTCCGCCGGGGAGAGAACGATGCCCTTCTCTTCGTTGAGCACCACGTCTCCGCCGTCATAGTTGGGGACGATGCGGGCCTTGACGTTTTTGCCGGTGATGTCGGGGGAGGTGTCCATATGGGCGATGAGGCCCAGTACGGGGCCTTCCTTGCCGTTGTTGGCGGGGATTTCGCCGTAGACATAGCAGTGGTCGTCCATCCGGGCGGTGTAGCCCATGGCGGTCAGCTCGTCCCGGAGCAGCTTTGCCAGCTCAAACTGGATGGGGGTGCTGGGGACGGTGTCCACATCGGCCTTGGACTCGGTGTGGATGGCGGTGTAGCGGATAAAGCGGTCCTGGATTTTTTCCATAAGGGGGACTTCCTTTCCTGGGTAGTTGGCGGCGCTGGATGCCGCCGTTCCTCTCCATTATACCAGATTGCGGGGCAATTGCAAGGTGGTTCGTCCCCCTCCCGCTTACAGTCCGAACCGGTCGTACGGACTCCAGCAGTCGAGACAGAGGATTTCGCCCCCCTGAAGCCGTGCCATCTGCTCGCTCAGCTGCTCACCGCACCGGGCACAGGTGACGTTCTGAAAGAGCCG
>CALXFL010000118.1 GCA_944387515.1 uncultured Clostridia bacterium | reverse complement strand
CTACCGAAACCTCTAAAACGCAAAGCAGCGCCGGATGTCCTTCCTTTTGGAAAACATCCGGCGCTGTTATGTAGCGCAATACTATTAGCGGCGATAGAGTGGTCCGGTAAAGCCCAGCAAAGAAGGCTCCTCCCCGATCAGGCCGTAAAGCTCGGCCCGGCACCAGGCAGGCATCTCAAAGGAAGGCGTTTCCTGCTCTTCCGCCTGAAAAGGCAAGCGGAACAGGACTGCTCCGCCGGGACCCGTGATCTGCCAGTAAAGAGGCTCGAGCTGCCAGCGGCTCCATTGTGCTGCCCGACGCTGCATATCCGCCTCCACCACTGCGGTTACTGAACCAGCAGCAACCTGATCGCCCGGAAACAGAGTTTGTCCCTGCTGTTTCAGCGTCAGCAAAGGCAACGGCCCGATGCTCACTGCTGTCCGGCCCTGACGGAGCGCCGCCTTCATGGCCTCCGGGCTGAGGCCCTTCTCCGTGCCCATCCAGGTCGTGGCATAGGGCAGTCCCTCTTTCAAGGGCCGGTGCCAGTCAATCCCTGAGGTGGGCGTCAGCCGGCAGCCAGCGTCCAGCAGACTGGTCCAATGAGCCAACGCCCGATGGTTATAGTAGCGGCGGGTGGGATCCTCCCCGGATAGCACCTCATAAAAATCGAAGTGCTTCCAGTCCTGAATCCGGTATTCCCAGTGACAACCTGTACCGAAGGGATTGCCAGGGCGGAAAGGATGAGCCGGGCCTACCAGCCCCCCCGCTTCGTGAATCTGGGGCAGCAAAGATTCCAGATTGTCCCGGGTGGTCTCCTCCCAATCCATGCAGCTGGTGCATCCCTGAACCAGCATATGGCCGAAATAGGTAGTCCACTCCGTGCTGGGCAGAACCGAAAGGCCCTGTGCTTCTGCTTCCCGCTGGATCTCTGCAACTCCTGCCCGGGTATTGTGGTCAGTAAGGCAGAAGCCCGACAGTCCAAACGCTCTGGCGTGGGCTGCCAGCTGGGCGGGCGTAAACTGACCATCGCTGTGAATGGTGTGGCAGTGCATCTCCACCGGATACCAATTCATGATGCCATTCCCCCTTCCAGTGCCTCCACCTGTACCCGGCAGCGGCACTCAGGCGTAAAGACTGCATGCACCTGCAAGGCAATCCGCCATTCCCCAGCCTTTACCGGACAGGGCAGAAAGCCCGGGGAAGCCTTTTCTGCCGTGATCTGATGAAGCTGGTCGGGAGCGGGCCGGTGAGCACAGCCAGCAAAGCCATCCGGGCTTCTCAGTCCCATGGTCACCAGGTTGGTAAGAGGCAGAAATTCTTCCAGAAGCTCCTCCCCCTGAGGCAGATCCGGCACCTGATACCGCTCTCCCCCCTCAACCAACAGGCTGCGGCAGAGGTCCCGGTCCTCCACGGTTTTAGGACCGTAGGAAAAATGAATCTGAAGCATTTCGGCCGGCTCCTCCAAAGAAAATGGAAGCCAAACCGTTGTCGCTGTATCCTGTGGATGGAGCAGAATCTCCTCATCCAGTATCAACGCCACAAAAACCCCTCCTTATAATCTGCAAAAACGGCTCACCAGGGAGCCGTTTACAGGTTCTGTTTACATTATCTGTCATCCAAAACGATCTGTCAACCCCGCCGATGGTACCATTCCAAATACCGGCTGGGAGTATTGGTTTTGAAAGCCACTGCGCCAGTCTGAATCAGGGTCTCCCACCAGTCAGGTGTATCTCCCAGATTGGCAAAGACGACGACGCCCCGGTCAGCCAATCGGGCAACATCAGCAGCATCAAAGGCGCCAGCATTGAGTCCCAGTTCCCAAAGGTCGTATCCTTCCAACAGGGAAAGATGCGCTTCATCGCACCAGCGGATGTTCACCCCAAACCGGAGACCGGCGGGCTTGCCATCCTGGGCGGCAGTCTCCTGCATCTCCCGGACATGGGCCAGATCTCCCGACATAAGGATGCATTTTGAAGCGGTACCGGTCTTTTCAATCAGGTCAAAAACCTTCCGGGACATGCCCAGCCCCTTGAACTCGATTTCCGCAAAGAAGCCATCCGGCTGAAGGGCTACCCAGCGGAGGAATTCTTCCAGTGTGGGCACCGGTTCCCAGCGGGGATCCGCCTCACAGGCCGCCCGGTAAGCTGAATCATAGTCTGCCAGCAGTCTGTTGATCCGCTGGGCAGGGGTCATCTCCCCATAGGCTGCTGCCCGTGCGAGGATGGCTTTTTCCTGGTCCAGAGGCCAGGGATAGTTGTACCATTCCTCGGACTGATAGCCGTTTTCAGGAAAAAAGTTTCCCGTAACATGGCCGCCATAGGGCAGCCGGATCCGGGAAATCTCCTCCCGGGTGAACGTTTCCATCGGGCCATCGGGAATCTCATTCAGTCCACGGCAAAGGCGAAGGAAGTTTTCATCGTGGAAGATCATCACTTCTCCGTCAGCCGACATCCGGATATCCGTTTCGATACAGCATCCGGCTTCTGCCGCTGCCTGAAAGGCTGCCATTGTGTTTTCTGGCGCCTTTTCATGCATACCCCGGTGCGCCACCGGGCGAAGAGTCAGTTCTTTTCCCATTGATCTTTCCTCATATTGACGTAGATGTACATCACCGCTGACAGGGCGGACAGAATAAACATAATGACCGAGAGTGCCGCCGAACGTCCGAAGTGCTGATTGCCATACAGATTGTACATGGTGACGCCCATCATGGTGGGATGGTTGCCGCCCATCAGGTAAGGCGTGGTAAAGGAGCTGATATTGCCCATGAAGACGAAGGTAGCACTGACAAAGATGTCCCGGTAGGTCAGGGGCAGAATGATTTTCCAGAAGATCCGGAGCTTTCCGGCTCCCACATCCCTAGCTGCCTCGATCTCAGAGTTGTTGATCGCTGACATGGCAGCGCCCATGAGCATGGTGGCAAAGGGAATGTTGAACCAGAGGTTCATCAGAACGATGCCCTTGGCATCGTACATGAGGCCCAGCTGCCAGTCCGCTCCAAAGAGGCGGGAAAGGCGGTTAAGCAAACCAGAGTTGCTGATAATGGTAATCATACCGTTGACTGCCACCAGACCGGGAATAAACCGAGGCAGCAGATAGAGTTTGCCGATCCAGCGGCTCACCAGGGAGTTGGAAAACCGCAGGTAAATAGCCAGCAGATAGGCGATTCCCACTGCCAGCACCACCGTCACCAACACAATAGCCAGGGTGTAGCCGATGTTGGTCAGCTGAAGCGGATCTGCCAGGAAGTAAAGGTAGTTTTCAAAGCCGAATCCACCAGCTTCCTCCTGGGTAAAGCTGGTCACAATACAGGAGAAGATGGGATAAATGACCACAATGGCCATTACCGCCATAGCGGGCATCAGCATCAAATAGGGCAGGATTTTGTTTTGTCTTTCCCGATCCATAGTCTAATTCCTTTCTGAACGGACTGCCGTCCGATAAAAAGCAGGAAATCCCGGCGGGATTCCCTGCTCTTTCAGGGTGCATCCGGCAACCCTACAGGTATGCCTAGCAACCCTGCAGGTATGCCCGGCAGCCCAGTTTTACGATTAACCCAGGGTTGCAATCTCACGATCCCAGCGCTCGTTGATCTGGGTACCCAGCTCGCCGATGCTGACGCTGCGGAATTCACTGATGTTCAGAGTCTCGATGTTCTGAACCAGTTCTGCATCCAGCAGGGAGAAGTCAATGACAGGCAGGGCTGCCATGGATTCCAGTGCGATGTTCTGGGCTTCGGGAGAGAGCATGTAGTCCATGAAGGCCTGAGCGCCCTCAGAATTGGAACCGAAGGAAGGAGCGGCAAAGCCTACCAGGTTGCCGGTGAAGGCCGGATCCAGCTGAACCAGCTGAATGCTCTCAGGCATAGTACCCTGCATCTTCTGGGAGATAACCATGTCGGCCCAGGCAGGGCACATATCAATCTCAAAGTTGGCCAGCAGGTCCAGGGTGCCCTGGTTCTTGTTGGGGTATACCACCTTGCCGGCAGACTGATACATGTAGGGGTGCAGCGCGGTGAGCAGATCAAAGCCCTGATCCCACTCATTGGCCCATTTTTCATCCGCAGAGGTCAGCGCCTCTTCAGGGAGGAAGTTGTAAAGGGAGGTCTGGACAAAGGAGCTGCCAGCACCGCCGGAACCGGGAGTGTTGTAGGCAAACCGGCCGGGATGCTCCTCAATCCACTGATAGAGCTCTTCGGTGGTGGTGGGAGGATTGGGAACGGTTTCGCTGTTATAGGCCAGCAGTACGGTTGTGCCCCGGTAAGGAATGTAGTAGCCCTCACCCACAGCAGGCTGGTAGTTCAGGTTGCCGTAGTTCTCCATGGACTCGGTATCTACCTGGACGAAGAACTCCTCGCCGCACTGATTCAGGTAGTTGACGATCTCGGAATCGCTGGCCTCAATCAGATCGTATTCGGTATCGGTCTGTCCGCTCTGGAAGGCAGCGATCAGCCGGGAGGAAAGGCTCTCGGCACCGGTGCCGGAGGTGATGAACTGAAGCTCGGCTACATACTCATCCTGAATTTCGTTGAATTTGGCAACCTGCTGCTCAAACTGTACCTTGACGTTGTCAGAGCCGCTGGCCCAGATGGTAAAGGTTTTTCCGTCGCCCTTGGCAGCGGTGGTGGTGCAGCTGGTGAGAGAGGTGAGCGCCATAGCGCCGGCGAAGAGACCCAGTGCGATTTTACCTGCTTTTTTCATTGTAATAAACCTCCGTTTTCATCGTAAACATATTTTTTGTGGAAGGTGAGTGCAACATTGTCGTCTACCCGCAGAGAAGCGGCGTCTGTTTTGGGAACATAGGCTCTGAGGAAATGGTCGCCTACTTCCAGGCCTACCCGGGTATAGTGGCCCAGGGGCATGATGGTGCGGATGACCGCATTCATCTCGGGATCCAGCGCATCATCCAGCCAGATATCCTCAGGACGGACTGCAACCTCGGTGCCGTTTTCTCCCGGCAGGAAGTTCATCTCGCCGATGAAGGATGCCACATACCGGGTTCTGGGGCAATCGTAAATCTCGGTAGGGCCGCCGATCTGCTCAATGGCGCCCTTATTCATGACCACAATCCGGTCAGAGAGCGCCATGGCCTCCTCCTGATCGTGGGTGACGAATACCACTGTAATTTTCAGCGCCTGCTGAATCCGTTTCAGCTCCTCCCGCATCTGAGCGCGAATTTTGGCATCCAGGGCAGAGAAAGGCTCGTCCAGCAGCAGCACCGACGGCTCCAGCAGCAGGGCTCTGGCAATGGCGATCCGCTGCTGCTGACCGCCGGAGAGCTGGGTGGGGTACTTTTTCTCATGGCCCTCCATATGGACCAGCTGCAGCATCCGGTCAATCCGGGCAGCGATCTCCTTTTTGGGGACCTTTTTGATCTGAAGGCCAAAAGCCAGGTTGTCGTAGATGGTCATATGGGGCCAGAGGTTGTAGCTCTGGAACACCATGGCAGTAGGCCGCTTTTCAGGGGGCAGATCCTGGACCGGATGGCCGTCAATGAGAATCTCGCCCTGGTCCACTCCAATAAAACCGCCGATGGTCCGCAGAATGGTAGACTTTCCGCAGCCGGAAGGCCCCAGAAGGGTGATGATTTCCCCTTCCTTCACCTCCAGATCGATGTTGGAAACACCGTCACCATTGCTGTACCGCTTGGTCATATTGGAAATGCGCAGCTTGACATTCTGTTCTGTCATTTCAACGATACTCCTTTAGTGCATATTGTAACCTTTGGAAATGGAATCCACACTGATGTATTTGCGTCCCAGAATCAGGATCAGCAAAGCGGGAATCAGCAGGATAAAGGACAGAACCGGGCCGGCAGTGGTAGGATACTGCATGATGATGCCGTAAAGCTCTACCGGAACGGTCTTGATGTCGGGGAAGCCCACCATCAGGGTACCCTGGGCCTCTTCAATGGAAGCCAGGAAGGTGAAGATGGAGGCCACGGTGATGCCGGGCAGCGCCAGCGGGAAGGTGATCTTCATGAAGGTCAGGAAGGGACCAGCGCCCACATCACGGGCCGATTCCTCCTGCTGCCGGTGAACGCTCCGGAAAGCACCCATGGGAATCCAGGTCATGAACATCATGGTATTGATGACATGGAGCAGGATGACGCCCAGCCAGGTTCCCATCAGGTTCAGCTTGTAGTAGACAATGGCGATGGCAATGTACAGGCCCATCTTGGGGAAGGCGTTGCTGAACAGGAAAGAGAACTGAAAGATGCTTTTTCCCGGGAAATCAAACCGGGCCAGCGCATAGGCTGCCGGCACACAGATCAGCAGCGATACCAGTGTCACAATGACTGCCAGCACGAACGAGGTGATGATGGCGGAAATCAGGCTGTTCTGCTCCAGTACAAACTGCCACCATTTGAAGCCGAATTCCTGGGGAACCACGGCCGGCATCTCGTACTTGTTGCCGAAGGCCAGCATCATCAGGTTTGCCAGCGGCAGGTAGAAGAAGAGCAGAAAGACTGCAAAGATGATGTACTGAATGAAGTTTGCTTTTCCCAGGCCGTAGTAAAGGCTTCGGGGAGTAGGAATCTTCATACTCCCTTCCCCCTTTCCATCTGCTGCCGCAGCTGGCAGGCCAGTACCGGCAGCCGGGTGGTGAGGTTTTCCAGGTCACAGTCCAGCAGGCTGCGGATGGATTCCTCGTCGTTGGCAGTCCAGAGGGAAAACGTGATGCCCGCTTCCCCCATCCGGTGGCCCAGGCCACGGGAAAAGAGGTGGTAATTCATGTTCAGTGAGGTCACACCGTACTGCTGAGCCTTTGCCAGCAGCTTCAGCTCCTCCTCAGCGGTCATCCGTTTGTCCTCCCGCTCCCATACCTGCTCATAAAGACCGGGGAGCAGATTCTCCACATTCATGGAGACCATCGCCCAGCCGGGCAGAGTCAGGGCAGGATTGACAGTACCGGTCAGAATGATCCGTCCAGCCAGGCCGTTGGCCTGAGCCAGCTGAAGCACATCCAGCTCCAGTCCTTCCTCCTTCAGGTCGCAGTTGATGCCGATTCGCTCGGACAGGGCTTTTACCAACCGGAAGCAGTCAGCCAGCGTCACACAGGTTTCTCCTGGCTGGGGCAGGTTGTGGGTCAGCACCAGCTGTCCTTCCACCCTGCGGACATCCACTTCCAGCAGGTCGGCGCCACTTTGCACCGCTGCCCGGATGTTCTGTTCGGAGTTGTCCGGCGTACCTTCACAGCCGGAGTGGGCTGTGATCCATTTACAACTCATTTGGTTTCCTCCTTGTTCCTTTGTTCGTATTTACTATATCACAAGATGGTTTTCCGGCAAAATCACAACTTTGTAAAAAAATAAGCGATGTTTTTTACCAGCTTGACAAAGGAATCTTTGCAATCTGGCATCATTTTTTACAAGAACCATACCCTTCCAGACAAAAATCTGGAAAAACTATAAAAACAACGGCTTGCCTGAACAAAAAGGAATTTTCAGCGTTTGGCAAAATCTTTACACGGACAATAGACAACTGATTATTTTCAAAGCCATATCTTTCCTCAGCTTCACAAAACAACACGCTCCCTCCGGCTGACAGCAAAAGGAGGGAGAAGATTCTGTAAAGAAAAGCTATTATGTAAAACAACCAGAATGGGGCTGTCCATTTCTACCTTCAAAACAAAAAAGAGATGGGGTATTCCCCATCTCTTTTCTTCATTTTATG
>CALXFL010000117.1 GCA_944387515.1 uncultured Clostridia bacterium | reverse complement strand
AATAAAGTAGGTAATGACGCCCAGCAACGTTCCCATCAGAACGCCGGTAGACTTATAATCCAGGACCAGATAGGTGCCAAAGCCCACGGTTACCGAAATCAGCAAAGCACTGATGTAGAACAGCGGCCGGAAGGCAAAGCTGTTGCCGGCAGACTCGCTTTTTCGCTTGCCGTAGAGGTAAAGTCCGCCCAGAAAAGCCGCCGCAAACACCAAAAGCATCGGGCCGACAATCTGCATAAACCGGTAATAGGTGTTATCTCCACTCCATCCAAGCGCAAATGTCAACTCAGCCAGACCATTATAGGCAGGAGACAGACGCATCAGCTGACCGAAAATACCGGTAGTGGCATTCTCCCGCCAGCCCATGGCAAACTTGCCCAGAATCACAACAAGCTCTGCCAGCAGCACCGGATGCCCCACCAGAATGATACCCGTATAGAGGATACTTTCAAAGATGGTTCCGCAGTTGATGATAATAAATACCAAAAGGCTGTACAGCACCAGCATCGTCAGCGCCACACTGGCAAACTCCCAGACCATGGCAGGCTGGAAGATCAGACAGATGCCGCCCAGCACCACAAAAGGCATCCACAGCACCGTCATACCACCGATAAAGCTGCCCAGATACCATTTGGTTCGGGTTACCGGCAGGCTCTGATAGAGATCCATCGCCTGACGGCTGCCTAGATAAGCAAACTGGAAAAAGGGCAATACCAACGTCATGATCGCCGCAGCGAGCGTAAAGAAGAACTGGGGGCCCTCATAACTGAGGCTTTCCCTCTGGTATTCCAGCAAAAACAGCACCGGTCCCAGCACGGCCAATACGACGGTATAGAAAATAGCCACGCTCCGCATACGGCGCAGATTAAACCGATAGACACTGGAAATCCGATCCAGCTTACTGGAAGATGACGGCTGCATCATAACCCAGCACCTCCATTTCATACAGGAAAATCTCCTCCAGAGTCAACGGATAGGCTTCCACAGCCAGTGGCTGAAAAGGCGCCAGCAGCTGTTCTGCCTCCTGGGGATGGCTCCGCAGGATGATGGTGTAAAACTTGCCCCGCTGTTCCATGGAGAGCAGCGGCAGAGACTGGGCCAATGCCTGTTCCTCCACCGGAGCGGCAAAGACCGCCTGCAATTTGCAGACATCTCCCTTGAGGTCATCCAGTTCCTTGCTGTAAAGCAGCCGGCCCTTGTGGAGAATGCCCACTGTATCGCAGATCTCATCCAGCTCCCGCAGGTTGTGGGAGGAAATAATGGCGGTCATACCCTCGGCCACATGGTCAGCCAGTACCTTCCGCACCACCTGACGTTTCACCGGATCCAGTCCGTCAAAGCACTCATCCAGCATCAGATAGTCAGGACAGGCCGCCACAGCCAACAGAAAGGCTGCCTGACGCTTCATGCCCTTGGAAAAGTGAGCAATCTTCTTCCGCCGGGGAAGACTGAAGCTATCGGCAAGCTGCTGATACTGCTGCCAGTCAAAGCGAAGATAGAACTGCTGATAGAACCGGGCCATTTCATCCAGATCCGCCTGGGAAAAGACATAGGGCTCATCCGCCACCAGCAGAATCCGCTGTTTCTGGGCTGGCTGCTCCCATACCGGCGCACCCTCTACCGTCAGTTCTCCGCTGTCCGGCTGGTAAATACCGGCAATGGTGCGCATCAGGGTGGACTTGCCGGCACCATTGGACCCTACCAGTCCATAGATAGAGCCCTTGGCAATGGTCAGATCAATATGATCCAATGCCGTAACCTGACCAAAAGTCTTATATAAAGATGTACATGCAATCATCCGGACTCACGCTCCTTCCTGTTGATAGATGATCCGAATCTGACGGTCCAGCTGCTCCAGCGGTACGCCTACCTGGTGCGCCCGCTCCAATGCCGTGCAAAACTGCTGAAAGGCCTCCTTCCGCAGCAGCTCCACCGCCTGAAATCCCGGTGACAAAAAGCTGCCCCGTCCACTGACAGAATAGATAACGCCCTCGCTCTCCAATTCCTGATAGGCTTTGGACACTGTATTGGGGTTGATGCCCAGTTCCCTGGCCAATGCCCGCACCGAGGGCAGCTGTTCATCCGGCTGCAAAAGTCCCTGGCAGGCTAAATAAATAATCTTCTCTTTCAGCTGAAGATAAATGGGGTCTCCCGTCCGCAAATCGATGGATATGACACCCATACAGCTTCCTCCTTTCATTTCTCGTATGGTGTGTACTATGCGTATTAGTACACTTACAAAATATCATCTTTTTCTCTGTCTGTCAAGGCATCTGAGACTGTTCACAAATTATTTTCAATTGTCCCGGAGAAACCTCTGGACATTGACAATTTAACGTTTATAATATATATAGGGAAGATTTTCGACCTTCCATTTTGGAGTTTTACAAAGATTTTACATCAAATTTATCCGCTTGTTTTTTATATTCTCATAGGGGGTTTTCATATGCAACTGCCAAAGAAAAGAACCAAAATCGTCTGTACCCTGGGTCCCGCCTGTGATGACGAGCAGATCCTGCGGGAACTGATGCTTTCCGGTATGGATGTAGCCCGTTTCAACTTTTCCCACGGCTCCCATGCACAGCACAAAGAACGATTTGACCGCTTTGTCAAGGTACGGGACGAGCTGGGACTGCCGGTAGCTGCTCTGCTGGACACCAAAGGCCCCGAAATCCGGCTTCAGCAAATCGAAGGCGGCAAGGTGGAACTGGTGACAGATCAGGAGTTCATCCTCACCACGGAGGATATTGTGGGGGACAACCATCGGGCCGCCATCACCTACCAGAACCTGCCCCATGATGTAAGCGAAGGCACCCATATTCTCATTGACGACGGCCTCATCGATATGGTGGTACAGCGGGTAGAGGGCACTGAGATCTATTGCCGGGTATTGAACGGCGGATTCATCTCCACCAAAAAAGGAATCAATGTTCCGGATACCAGCCTCTCCATGCCCTTCATCGGTGACCAGGACCGAAAGGACATCCTGTTCGGTATTGCCACCGGCTTTGAGTTCATCGCTGCTTCCTTCACCCGTACTGCCGCTGATATCCACGCCATCCGCCAGCTGCTCCATGAACACGGCGGAGACCGGATCAAGGTCATTGCCAAAATTGAAAACGCCGAAGGTATCCAACATATTGAAGAGATTATCCAGGTAGCCGACGGCATCATGGTTGCCCGGGGCGACATGGGCGTCGAAATCCCCATGGCCAAAATCCCCGGTCTTCAGAAAAAGCTGATCCGGATGACCCGGGATGCCGGCAAGCCGGTTATCACCGCCACTCAGATGCTGGACTCCATGATGAAGAATCCCCGTCCTACCCGTGCAGAGGCCACCGACGTAGCCAACGCCATTTATGACGGCACCAGTGCCATCATGCTCTCCGGTGAAACCGCTGCTGGTTCCTATCCGGTAGAGGCTGTCCGCACCATGGCTGCCATTGCCGCCCAGACTGAGGGAGATATTGACTACGTCACCAGATTCCGCAAGCGCACCCCGGAAATTGCCCCGGATGTAACCAGTGCCATCTCCCACGCCACTGTCACCTCTGCCATGGACCTGAAGGCCAAGGCCATCGTCACTGTCACCATCTTTGGCGGTACCGCCAGAGCCCTCTCCAAATACCGGCCCAACTGCCCGATTATCGCCTGCTCCCCCCATATGTCCACTGTCCGGCAGATGAACCTGTCCTGGGGTGTCACCCCCATCCTCATCAGCCAGCAGACCACTGCGGACGCCCTCTTTGCCAACGCCTATGACGAAGCGGTGCGCCACAAGCTGGTCAAACGGGGAGACCTGGTGGTCACCACTGCCGGTGTTCCGCTGGGCATCTCCGGCGCTACCAACCTGCTGCGGGTGGATATCATCGGCGAACAGATCTGATCGCAACAACATAAAAAGGACTGCCAGTGGCAGTCCTTTTTTATTTCGTCTTCTCGTAGGCAATCCGAGGAGCGCCATTTTCCAGATGGATGATGCCGCACCGGGCAAAGCCATTCTTGGCCAGCACCTTCTGCATCGGCAGGTTGTCGGCATGGGTATCGATGCGAAGATGACCGCACTGCTCAAAACACCAGTCAAGGCAGAAGCTGGCAACGCCACGACGCCTTCCATTGGCTGCAATCCGGTGCACGACCCAGTAGGGCGTATCATTTTCCCACTGCCCATCCTCGATCACCGCATAGGTGGGATCCGGACCGGGACCAAAGTAAAAGACAGCAGCAGCCTCTTCCCCATCCATGCAGAGATAGCTGTATCCTGCTGCCAGATCAGCCTCCAGCAGCTCTCTAGCCGGATAGCTGCTACCCCACTGGGTGGGATTCCCGTTTTCTGCCATAAAGGCACGAGCGCCCGCATAAATGGCCATCATGGTGTCCAGATCAGCGATGGTTGCTTTACGAATTTTCATATTATCCTCCATACAGGCTCTGCTCCATGACCTTGGTCACATGAGCGGCCATTTCGTCCAGATCAAAGGATTCTCCCAGAAAGATGGAGAAGGCATATACCGCCTGATAAATGAGCATGCCCAAGCCATTCATGGCCAGCAGTCCCCGTTGACGGCTTTCCCGAAGTAGGGTAGTCTCTGCCGGCTTATAGACAATGTCGCAGACAGCCCCTGAAAATCCATCCAGGAAGGAAAGATCGGTAAAATCATCCGGAATCCCGGACATGCCCAACGGCGTCGCATTGATAAGCAGGTCCGCCTGGGACGCCCCCCAGCAAAGTCCTGCCCGGTCCATGGCGCCGATGGTGACATGAGGGCCCCGGAAGGCTGCGGCCTTTCTTGGATCCCGGCAGAGCAGATGCACCTCTGCACCGGTTTCCACTGCCTTCCGGCAGATGGAAAGAGCAGCGCCCCCTGCGCCCAGCAGCAGCACCTTCCGCTCGCCCAGATGGATGCCATGAGCAGCCAACGCCGCTTTCAGGCCGTCTCCGTCGGTATTATAGCCATAAAGGTTTCCATCCTGAATCCGCACGGTATTGACAGCACCGCAGCTGGCTGCATAAGGATCCAATCCGGCCAGGTAAGGGATGATGTTCTGCTTGTGGGGAATGGTGATGTTAAAGCCATCAAAGCCCTCCCGCCGGACCATCTCCACAAAGCTCTCCAGCTGTGCCAACGGCACATGATGGGCCGTATAGCTGCAATCCACGCCCAGCTTCCCAGCAATGGCATGGTGAATCTGCGGGGACAGCGTATGGGCAATGGGGTCGCCGATAACAGCCAATTTCAAACTTCGCATGATAAAGCCTCCGTGATCTGATGAATCAGCTGCTCCGCCACCTGGATAACCGGTCCGCTATTCACCACCGTCACCGCTGCCCAGCGGCGGTAAAGGGGCAGCCGCTGCTCATAAAGGGTATACAGACGGCTCACATCCTCGGCCACCAGTGGCCGGTCAGAGAGATCCTCTCCGGCAATGTCTCGGGGAGAGCGATCCAGAAATACGATCAGTCCATTCTGAGACAGGGCATTCATGTTCTCCTCCCGGAGCACCACACCACCCCCAGTAGAAATGACAGTCCCGGTCAGCGCACCACACCGGCGGGCGCAATCTGTCTCCATATCCCGGAAAGCCTGTTCTCCCTGGCTGGCAAAAATCTCAGCAATAGAACAGCCCGCCGTCCGAACGATTTCCTCATCCATATCCACCACATCCATACCCAGAGCCTCCGCAATCAGCGGCGCCATGGTGGTCTTACCGCAGCCTGAAAGGCCAATGAGGACAATATTTTTCAAGGCGATACCCCCTCTGCCTGTCGGTAATGCCCCAGCACCCGCAGGGTACTGGTATAATCTGCCACTTCCCGGAGAATCCGCTCAAGCGGCTGCTCAATGGCATCCGCCGCAAAGTCCAGGAAAAACAGGTATTCCCAGCTGCGGCCCAGCATGGGGCGGGATTCGATCTTCAGCAGGTTCAGCTCCTCCCGGGCAAAGATGCCAAGAAGCCGGTAAAGGCTGCCGCTTTCGTGAGGCAGGGTAAACATCAGCGAAACCTTGTTGTTGCGAGGATCATGGTGGGGTTGGGAGGCCAATACTACAAAACGGGTCTGATTCTGTTCATTGAAGTTGACCCGGTCTACCAGAATATCCAGGTTATAAAGCTGGGCAGCCCGGCTGCTGGCAATGGCCGCCAGTCCCCGGTCGGTACCCTCGCTGACCATTCGAGCCGCAGCAGCCGTGTTATAAACCGCTGTGCGCTTCCAATCCGGATGCTGGTCCAGAAAATCTGTCGACTGGGAAAGGCCTTGTTCATGAGAACAGACCTGGGTGATCTCTTCCAGCTGAACACCGGGCTTGACCAGCAGGCACTGGTTAACCCGTACCAGCTGCTCCCCCACAATGGAAAAGCCATACCGGCCAATGAGATCATACACCGCTGAAATGGAACCAGTGGAGCTGTTTTCCAGCGGCAGCACAGCCCGCTCGGCACGGCCGTCCCGCACGGCCTCAAAGGCATCCCCAAAGGATCCGGTTGTCACCAGCGAAACATCCGGGCCAAAATATCCCAGAGCTGCCATTTCCGCATAGGAACCGGGAACGCCGCAGTAGGCTACCCTCATGACAACACCTCCAATGCTGCCAGCGCTGCCGCAGCTTCCAGTACCACCGTGGCCCGGGTGAGAATACAGGGGTCATGGCGGCCGTGAATTTCCAGCGTGGCATCCTCCATGGTGGAGAGATCCACTGTCTGCTGAGGACGGCTGATGGAGGGGGTAGGCTTGACGGCAGCCTGAAAGAGAATGGGCATCCCGTTGGTAATGCCACCCAGAATGCCGCCGTTATGGTTGGTATCGGTAACCACCCGGCCGTTTTCCATCCGCATGGAGTCATTGACCTCATGACCATAGGCGGTGCCAAAGCCAAAGCCCAGACCGAATTCCAGTCCCTTGACCGCAGGCACACCAAAGACATGGCGGGCAATGACGCCCTCCACGCTGTCCTGATCCGGCGCACCGGCACCGCCGGGCATTCCCAAAATGGCACACTGGATGATGCCACCCACCGAAGTTTGCTCCATCCGGGCCTTTTGAATCAGCTCTTTCATCCGCTCCCCAGCCGCAGGATCCACCACGGCAAAATCCCGGGCAGCCACTTCCTCGAGCAGTGCCGGAGAAACTGTTACCGGATCAAAGGGGGTATCTGTCTCAGACCCGATCCGGAGAATATGCCCCCCAATCGTCACACCCTGCCGGGCGAGGCAGAGCTTTGCCAGCGCACCGGCAAAAACCAGCGGTGCCGTGAGCCGGCCGGAAAAATGCCCGCCGCCCCGGTAGTCTGCAAAGCCCTGATACCGAAGGTATCCAGTATAATCAGCATGGGAGGGCCGAGCCAAATGACGGGTGCGCTCGTAGTCTTGAGAACGGGTATTCTCGTTGCGGATGATGGCGCAAAGCGGCGTTCCAGTGGTCTTGCCCTCAAAAACACCACTGAGAATTTCCGGCTCATCTCCCTCCAGCCGGGTGGTGGAAAGCCCACCGGCACGAGCCCGCCGCCGGTTCAGCTCCCGGCGGATAAAATCCATTTCCACCGGAATACCGGCGGGCAGATTCTCTACCACCACGCCAATAGCAGGGCCGTGGGATTCTCCAAAAATGGCATATCGCAGCTGCATGAACCTTCCTCCTCAAACCTTTTTCAGCTGGCCGCCCAGCATCTGAAAATCCTTCCAGAACCGGGGATAAGACTTTTTGACACACGCCGCTCCCAGCAGGGTCACCGGGTTCTCACACCCTACCGATGCAGCAGCGGCAGCCATGGC
>CALXFL010000116.1 GCA_944387515.1 uncultured Clostridia bacterium | reverse complement strand
CTGCTGTACCGGCTGTCGGAGTAGCGGGGCTGCACATACCAGACAGGTTTTTTCAGGTCAGCCAGTTCCTTTTCAGCATCCTCGATCTTTTGACGGGCATCTGCGATTTCTGCCTCCGCATCAGGTGCTTCCGCGTCAAATTCGGCCTTGCCGTCTTGATATTCGGCCAGTCCATCGGCGTATTCAGCTTCACCGTCAGTCAATTCCTGAAAAGCATCAGCCAATTCCTGAAGGCCCTTCTGGCGTTCGGATTCCAGTGTGTTTTCTCCGTCTTCCAGTTCTTTCCACCCGTCATCCAGTTCCTTTCGAGCATCCGTTAGCTTTGTCTGGGCCTCTGCCAGCTCCTTCTCTCCATCATCCAGCGCCTTTTCGCCGTCTGCGATCTGTAGCCGGGCATCTGACAGCTCCTGCAGGGCATCCGGCAGTTCGGCATCATATTTGGCTTTGCCGTCCTGATATTCGGCAAGGCCTTCTGCATATTCCTCCTCGCCGTCCTCCAGCTGCTGTTTGGCATCTGCCAATTGTTGTTGGCCTTCCCGGCGGCCGGCATAGAATTCCGACCAGCCGTCTTCTAACTCTTCCTTGCCAGCGTCCAGTTCTGCTTTAGCAGCGTCCAGTTGTGCCTTGGCCTCATCCAATTCCTTCTGTCCTACTTTCAGTTCTGTTTCAATTTGGGCGAGACCTTTATCTAGTTCAGCGATTGCGGTTTCAGGGCCAGTAGGCGTGTTTCCTCCTTCCTCTCCACCAGTTCCGGAACCATCTCCGCCGGAGCCTTCACCACCACCTTCCGGTAAGGTGATACCCAGCCCGGCTACAATGGCGTCCAGCCGGGTTTGCAGGGCACTGACCTGTGAGGCAGTTTCATCCAGCTTAGCTTGTTGGGTATCCAGTTCTGTTTTAATGCCCTGAGTAATGGTGTTGATACTATCGGCAATCTGCTGTTGGGTTAGGGTATCAGTAGCTTGAATATATGCTGTTAATAGGCTCCCCAACTTCGGAGATATTTTTGTTGCTGCATCGATGATTGCCTGCTCTTCGGAAGTAGGTCCCTCAGGATCAGTTGGTTCTTCATTTGGTTCACCGGTAATACTATCAGATTCCTGTGGATCTCCGCCGGTTTGATCACCGTCTCCTATATCGGAACTATCTTCACCAGATTCTTCGTTTCCTTCACCAGTTTCTCCTTCATCGGATTCTTCTCCTCCGACATTTCCTTCATCTGGCTTTTCGATCTTCCGGTTTTCCAGAATTTCACCAATATCTGCTAATACAGTACGACTGTCCTCCAATTTAGCCTGACCGTCTTGAATGGCGGCATCCAACTGACGGATGCCATTCTGCATCGTGACCAGGCTGGGAACCAGCTCTTCCTGGATTTTTTGCTGAAATGTTGCAAGTCCTGCCTGGTAAGCCGCCAGGCCCTGCTCATATTGGGCTTCGCTATCCGCCAGCTCTTGCTCTGCATCCAACAGCTGTTGCTGAGCTTTTTGAATTTCTCTATTGAATTCTTTTTTGCCGTCTTCATACTCGACCCAGCCGTCATCCAGCTCAGCTCGGGCATCTTCCAACTGTTTCCGGGCGTCCTCCAGCTGTTTTTTGGCATCCGCCAGCTCCTGCTCGCCATCGGCCAGCTGCTTTTTGGCATCCGCCAGCTCTATACGGGCATCTTCCAGCTTCTGCTGGCCTTCCTGGTAGTCGGTCAATCCATCCTGGTATTCCTGTTCGCCATCTTCCAGCTCTTTTCTGGCATCGGCAAGCTCCTGCTGTCCATCTGCCACCTCAGTCTCTAATGTTTGCTGGCCTTCCTTATAGTCTGCCCAGCCGTCATCCAGCTCCTTTCGGGCATCATCCAATTCAGTTTTGGCATCTTCCAGCTCTTTTCTGGCATCGGCAAGCTCCTGTTCACCATCTGCCAGTTCTTTTTTCGCGTCTGTCAGTTCTTCTTCTGCTTCGGTGAGGATTTCTTCGTATCGTTCGTCACTGCGCCTGTCAGCAATGGCTTCCAGTTGATCTGCAAGTCCATCTACTGCCTGCTCATATTCTTCTGAAAAAGGATCTGCGCCGAGGGTGTCTTCCAGGGTCAGGTAGACACTGGTATAAACATCCATCGTGAAATTTTCTGCCGGAACGATCAGGTATCCATCCAGCTGTCCGTCTCCAATGGTAGTACTGCCCAGCGTTAGATTGAAAAACTGAGGGGTTTTGACAAAACCCACTACGGTATACCCGGTGGTGGAGAGGGTGTCTTCCAGTGTATCGTCTCCGCCATCTTTCAGTTCAATGACACTGCCGATGTCCCAGGCAGCAGGCATCAGATCGGTAATACCCACCACACATTCATTGCTGTTTTCCGGCATTCTGCCTTCAATAAGCATGGGCTCATTCAGTGCATCTTCACCAGTGGCGTCACCGCTGTCTGCCAGCACCCGGAAGATGAGCTCGGAGGAACCTTCCTCTGAAACCAATACATCCGTATACCAACTGGGGAGAAAGCCCCGTATACCTTCCAGCTGCTCAATGGCTGACAGATCGTTTTCATCGAAGCCATAGGTGGAAATCAGCTGAATATCATAAAGCTGATGTTCGTCAAAATAAGTACGGGCGGTGAGCTTCATGTCAGGACAGGCTGATTTGACACCGGCAAAAAAGCCACATCCCACCGCAATAATTGCCAGAATGGAGATAAAGCGGTTTTTACTTCGCCGGATCTCCCGTAAGGCCTCCTTGAAAATCGCGTTTTTCATGGGCTCGCCCCCTTACCATTCGATTTCTTCCACCGGGGTGGGGTGGGGGTTGAGGCGAGTTTCCACAACCTTGCTGTTTTTCATTCGGATGACCCGGTCTGCCATGGGGGTGATGGCGGAGTTATGGGTGATGAGAATGACAGTCATGCCGCTTTGGCGGCAGGTATTCTGAAGCAGGGCCAGAATGGTTTTGCCGGTATTGTAGTCCAGAGCGCCGGTAGGTTCGTCACAGAGGAGCAGCTTGGGTTGCTTGGCCAGGGCCCGGGCGATGGAAACCCGCTGCTGCTCACCACCGGACAGCTGAGCGGGGAAGTTACTGAGCCGCTCACCCAATCCCACCTGTTTCAGGACTGTTTCGGCATCCATTGCATTTTTGCAGATCTGGGTGGCCAGCTCCACATTTTCCCGGGCCGTCAGGTTGGGCACCAGATTATAAAACTGGAACACAAAGCCAATGTCATACCGGCGGTAATCTGTCAGTTGCCGGGGAGTCAGCTTACTGATATCCCGGCCGTCCACAATGACCTGACCTTCATCACAGGTATCCATTCCACCGAGAATATTCAAAATGGTGGTCTTGCCCGCACCGGAGCTGCCCACGATAACAGCAAATTCACCCTTTTCAATTTCCATGTCAACCCCATCTGAGGCTGTGATGGTCACTTCTCCCATCTGGTACCGTTTATAAACTGATTTCAATTCCACATAACTCATACAGCTGCCTCCTCTTTTATTTCCAGACTGCCTTCCAGTTGAGGAAGACGGGTAAAAAGCAGCTGAACCAATCCTTGCAGGGAGGTGCGCAGCTGGCTTTCGTTGCCATCGTAGCAGGAAAGCAGGACAAAGATACCACTGAGCGCCGCATGAACCAGTGCGGCAGCAAAATCACTGTGTTGAAAAGCCGCAGGCAACCGGGGCAGGTATTCCCTGTTTACCCGTTCCAGAGCCGTCTGGGTCAGATCTTGCCGGATCCCTGCACAGGGGGAGCCTTCTGCCTTTTCCATCAGGATCCGGAAGGGGAGGCGATGAGCCAGAAAGACATCGGCGATTTCATTGGCAAGGGTGGTCATGGAGGGATTGCTTTCCCGTCCGGCGGTGTCCATCAGCTGACGGATAGCCTTCATGGCTGGCGCCACCACCTGAATGAAAAGCGCTTCCTTTCCCGGAAAATAAGCATAAATGTTTCCGGCTGTGATGCCAGCGGCCTTGGCAATACGGCGCATGGAGCCAGCTTGAAAACCAGCTGCAAGGAATTCTGCGCCAGCCGCTTCCAGAATTCGGATGCGGATTTCCTCTTTTTGAATCTGCATGGTGTCACCTCCGGAAGAATCTTGAACAGCGGTTTAATTTTCCTGATTTTATTATACGCTCTTTGTTTCATGAACGTCAAGGCAAAGAGGAAAAGAATTGCTGAAATTTGTGGAAAAAAGATGTGAACTTTTTCCGATAATGCTGAAAAACAAAAAAATCCCGCCCGCCAGGCATCACCCAGCGGACAGGATTTGAGGCTTTCGTGAGAAAACGAAATTCAGTAAAAATTGCGCTTTCAAATTTGCTGCGAAGAAACAGGAACTCAATTTATCCTGATATTATCGTAACACTTAAATGTAAAGCAATTTCACTTTACACAGTAAAACTTGCGGTCACCGTACCACAATGACGCATCCTTCCCGGCGGGATTTGGCTTCGGGCAGTGGCCCATCTGGATATCCCACGGCGGCGGAGCCAACGATGGTGTAATCGGCTGGTACACCCCAATCTGCTGCCAGTTTTTTGCCTGCTGGAGTGGAAAAGATGTCCTTGACTGCATGGATCCAGCAACCGCCCAGTTCCATCGCATGAGCTGCCAGCAGGATGTTTTCCAGCGCCAGGGAGGCAGATTCCACCGAAGCAATGACCCCGTTCTGGGCAAAGGCCAGGATAACGGTGGGGGCGCCGTAGAAGGGGTTACCACCCAATCCACCGATACGGCACATTTCCTCAATCCGCTCAGCGCCCTGGACGGCCACAAACTTCCAAGCCTGACGGTTCATGCCGCTGGGAGCATAGCAGGCGGCTTTCAGCAGCATTTGGAGCTTTTCTTCCTCAATCTGCTGGGGCTGATATGCTCGGACACTGCGGCGGGTGAAAATGGTATTCAAAGTTACGTTTTCCATCTGACAGCTTCCTTTCTCAGAAGATCACCCGGGGCGGATCAAAGACCCGGCGGATGGTTGCCTGGAACTCATAGGCATCAAAGACGTCGGCAATTTCCAGTTCATGATCCTGCAAGTAGCGGCAGACACGCTGGAAGCGGTTCAGCGCTTCTTCCCGGTTGCCCTGCGCCAGCAGCTGTGCCGTAGCGGCCAGCAGTTCGGTAAAGCGGCGGTGGAAATCCAGGTATGCCCAGCTCTGATGCTGAGCCTTTGGCAGCGGACGGTCCAGGTTGTCCAGAATTACACTGACAAATTCACCGGTGAGGCAGGGAACCTGCTGGAAGTTTTCAGCGGCTTCCGGGGAGACATCGCCCATCTCCCGGCGGAAATAGGCAGGAGTCATAAGACGGGAAAGCTCTTCCAGGTAGTCCTTTACCAGAGAGCCATCCGGGCCGAAAGCAGCGGCGAAATATTCGTCCGCCATCTGCTGGTAATCGGTGTTTCGGTCCCAGAGGGCAGCCGCCATAGCTGCCATGCCGAAGCCACTGGGCATCCATACCCGTTGGTTCTGGCAGCTGATCATACCGTTCATCCCCAGCTTGTCCATGGACTTCATGTCCTCAAACAGCACCTGGTTCATGGACATATGGGCGGTATCCCGCAGATGATCCCACATATAGTGGTAATCGTAATCGAAGCAATCGCCAGGGAAGAACTGCTGCCACTGGCGAAGCCAGCAGAGGTTTTCCTCTACCGAGCGGGGCATCTGGTTCTGGTTGCGCTGGTAAGCGGGGAGCTTTTTGGGGTCGAAATCGCCTGCTTCACCCAGGGATTTGCTGTATGTGCGGGTGATGGGGGCAAACATCAGCACAAACCGGTCGGGGTTGTCCAGCTTGCTTTCCACAGGCGGCCAGTACAGGTCAAAGTACATCAGGAAGACCACCCGGGTCTTCAGTCCCTTTGCAGTCATCTTCTGGTCAATCAGGTTGAGAATATCGATATACCAGTCGGCGGGCCGTTTTGTGACGCAGTTTTCGCATTCGCAGTGGTTATTGAAACCGTCTGCCAGCCAGACATGGATGTAGTCCACCTCGGGCCGTTCCAGACAGTAGTCCACGACAGCGTCGCTCATCCGTTCCCGCACTTCCGGATTGGAGTAGCACAGATTGGTGTTGAGGGGGATGTTGCCGGACAGTTCCCGCTTTCCGTTCACCAGTGCCAGGAAGGGGCGGGATTCCTCCGGGACGGGGTGCTCCCGGTCGGCATCCCAGCCGGTGCCCGAGATTCCGAAGGGCTCACAGGTCCACCCATGGCCGGTGGCGTGGTAAAGGAGCCCACGGCGTTTGATTTCCAGAACGGTGCTGTCCCGGATGCCCTCAATGTCGGCATGGTCTACTGGATAGGGGGTAAGGGTGGGATTCAGATAATGCTCATACCACCGTTCATAGAAGGTAGCAGGGATCATAAACTGGTTGAAATAGGCATTCAGCCCCACACGAGGCATCCAGTCAATGATCTCGCAGACGTGTTCCAGCGAAACGCTTCCCTCAATGCAGATACCCCGATGGCGGCAGGAGGGCGTTTCCCGGATGGAGACGGTGCGCCGGCGGACATCACAGGATGGCAGTACCTCTCCGTCCCGTCCAGGCCGTACCCAGGCAGCGCCCAGCGCACGGAGATAGCGGTAAACAGCAATGAGGACAGCACGGGGATTGGCGCCGGTGATGAAGCCGCAGCCCCCCTCTACCTCAATAGCGATGGCGTCGTCCAGCTCGGCGACGGAAACCTCGGGCACGGCGCCAGCAAAAGCCGGATCCATGCCCACCCAGAGGGCCTCTTTCAGGTCGGAGCGATAAGTAGGATAGGTGAGCAGCAGCACCGGCTGACTGGGATCCATGATTTCCAGACAACGCTTCAATTCTTCGGCAGCGTAACTGATGACGGGATCATAGCTGATACGGGCAATTTTAAGCATCGATATTCTCCTTTCTGGTAGGAAGGTGTTACAGACTATCCACTGTCTGCTGGATCAATTGAATGAGCGCAGGATCTGTATCCGGTGGTGCAAAGGAATTACCTGTCACCGGCATACCGGTCAGCACATGGTACCAAAGCAACCCCACTGCGTACCGTCCATAATCCCGGGACAGCTGGAATCCATCGCGGCAGAGGGAGAGGCCGCCGTGCGCATAGTCAAAGGGGGCGGTCTGGCGCAGCATCTGAATCAGCTTGCCAGAGGGGATGACCGGTAGGCTATACTGTTCGGAGATACGGGCTGTCACCTGCTCGATGGCCTCTACCATCCGCTGCTGGTCATACTGGTAGTTTTCAAAGCCGGTATGCTGGCTGTCCAGTTCATAGGCCCAGGTGCTGTGGAAGAAAATTCTGGCCCGGGGGCAGACCGAACGGATAACCTTGAGCATCTCAGCCAGGTAGGGGATATAGCTTTCGTAGATGCCGGACAGCTGGCTCACCTGCTGAACCGTCACCACATCCCATTCCTCCATTCGGAGTGCCATCCGGATGGAAATTCCTTTCTTGCGTCCGGGTACAAGGGTATCAAAAAGATGACGGCCATTTTGCTGATATTCATATTCAAAGGCCAGATGCTTCAGATTGTCGGCATGACGTTCCAGGCTGCATCCGCCGATATACAGGTTGCGGACCAGCATGGGAATGGTACCGGCAGCGGCAATCTGCTCCAGATACCAACTGGCATCCTGGGAAAAACCATTGCCAATACAGAGAACTTTTAAAGGCTGTGTCATAATCACTCACCCTGCTTTCTGGATTATTGTATTCTTATCATAACATATTTTTGAAAAAATTACCAGTCCTGGAAGAAAATCCAGTGATTTTTTGGAATGATTTACGAACAGGGAAAACAAAAACGGCCCTT
>CALXFL010000115.1 GCA_944387515.1 uncultured Clostridia bacterium | reverse complement strand
CTTAGGAGGCGAACGCTCTATCCTACTGAGCTACAGAGACATCTATACAATATTTACTTTTTGACGGCCAACTTTTTTCCTCAGTTGATAGTTGTAACGCGACCTTAGGAGGGGTTTGTTATATCCATTTAACTACGGAGGCATATAAAAATATTCAATTTTCCGAGGCTCTAGAGTTCGAACACTTCAATTGTTATGTATCAAACCAAACAAGACATACCAAACATATTTATTATATCACTCTTCCGTCCAAAAAGCAACCACTTGACTTGAAACTCTCTCCTCTTGATTCCCTTTTTTATTTTTGCTATAATGTCCCTATAATAGGGAGAAATAAAAATCCTTTGGAAGGAGTCTGAATAAAATTGAAACACAAAAATCAACTGACGCCGCGATCCAGGTTTGGATTTTTGCAGGACAGCCGCTTTGCCAACAATCCGGCGTTGGTTATTCTGATCAGCTTTGTGCTGTTGATTCTGGCAGGCGCCATTTTGCTGACGTTGCCTATCAGCAGCAAAACCAATGAAGTAACCCCATTCATCAATGCACTGTTTACCGCCACCTCAGCCTCCTGTGTCACGGGACTGGCAACCTACGACACATACGAACATTTCAGCATTTTCGGACAGGTTGTCATTATGTTCCTGATCCAGCTGGGCGGCTTGGGCATTGTCACACTCACCAGCTTTTTCTATCTGGTGATCGGCAAAAAAATGGGCCTGCGAACAGCTCACCTGGCACGGGAATCTGTAAACTCCGATGAACACCTGAATACCTCCCATCTGATTAAAACCGTTATGATTGCAACCTTCTGCACCGAGCTGATCGGCGCTTTGCTGCTGTTGGGAGTTTTTGTACCGGAGTATGGCGGCTACGGTGTCTTTATGTCGGTATTTTTTGCAGTCTCAGCCTATTGTAACGCTGGCTTTGACCTGCTGGGCATTGCGCAGCCGGGCAGCAGCCTGATCACAATGCAGCACCATGTGGGACTGAACCTTACATTATGTGGCCTGATTATCTTCGGCGGTCTTGGTTTCATCGTCTGGCAGGACCTGTACAATTACCGGAAAAAGCGCAAGCTCATGCTTCACACCAAAGTGGTTCTGCTGATAACCGGATTGCTGCTCCTGACCGGCTGGATCGGCACCCTGCTGCTGGAATGGGATAACCCCAACACATTGGGCAATATGCCGGTAGGACAAAAAATTCTCCATGGATTTGTCCAGTCGGTAACGGTCCGTACCGCCGGTTTTGACTCCATCGGACAGGCTGGCATGACCAAAATGGGCAAGTTGCTTTCTCTGATGCTCATGTTCATCGGTGCTGCGCCCGGTTCAACTGCCGGTGGTATCAAGCTGACGACCTTTGTTGTGCTGCTGATGACCGTGCTGTCTGTTTCCAGAGGCGAAAATGAAACGGTTCTGTTTCACAGACGCATTGACAAAAGTGTGGTCTACCGCTCCTTCACCGTTATGGTCATGGGCGCAGTCCTCTGCTGCATCACCGCTGGCGTGCTGATCGTCACCGGAAGCAGCGAATCCGAACTGGATGCCCTGTTTGAAGCAGTCTCCGCCTTTGCAACCGTAGGCCTGACTGTGGGACCAACGGCCAATGCCGACACCATTTCCAAGCTGGTGATGATCTTTACCATGCTGTTTGGCCGGGTAGGACCAGTCGCTTTTGCGCTGTCCCTCTCCATCAAGGGAACAACCGACCGGAAAAAGGTTCTGCCTGAGGGCAGAATCTGGGTGGGTTAAATCTCGCACCTGTAACGCAAGGACAATCTCCCCAAAAGGAAGGTTGTCCTTTTTGCTTCAAGAGGTCCGAAATTGCTCCAAGGACAGCTGAAGCTGCTTTAAAAATTTTTCAGCAGCTCTGGAAAAGACCTGATATCTTTTCCAGATCAAGGAAGCCTGCGTGGTTAAGGTCGGGGACAGAGGCCGAAAGCAGAGATCGCTGTCACCGGTGGTATTAACAAGGCCATCAAAGCAAAGGGTATAGCCCAATCCTTCACTGGTCAGCCAGGATGCATTGAGAATCAGGTTATAGGTGGCCACCACATTCAACCGGGAAACATCCTGTCCGAACCAGCCAAACAATGGCCAGTCATCGCTTTTCTGAGCGGAGATGATCAGCGGCTTGTCCCACAGGTCCTCCGGACGAACGGCCGGACTGGCTGCCAGCGGAGAATCCCGTCTCATGAGCACGCCCCAGGTATCCTGTATCGGAATTTTGAGAGCATCGTACCGGGCAGCATCCACCGGACCATACACCAGACCGAAATCAATAAGCCCCTTGTCCAGCTGCTCCAACACGGAAGAAGCATTTCCGCTGAAAATATGGTAATGGATCAGCGGATACTGCTTTTGCAGGGCATCCGCTGTCCGGGCAAACAACCGGATGATCTGGGTTTCTCCTGCACCGATACAGACATCACCGGCGATGGTATCGGCCGACAGAGAAAGCTCCGTCTGGGTTTTCCGCACAAGGTCCAGAATTTCCTCCGCACGCTGGCGCAGGAGCATGCCTTCCTCCGTCAGTGTGACCCGCCGGCACCCCTTGGTTCCCCTCACCAGCAGCTGATGCCCCACCTCCTTTTCCAGCGACTTCAGCTGGGTGGAGAGGGTGGGCTGGGAAAGATGCAAGGACTGGGCCGCTGCCGAGATACTCTGTTCTCTCGCCACCGCCAGAAAGTATTCAAGCAGTCTCAATTCCATCAAAATGTCCCCTTTCCATTCTATTTTACCATGGGATTCCATAGCTGGCAACTATGGAATCCCATTAAAAATAAGTACTTGCTATATATGCCCATTGGGCTTATACTAAACTTTAGAGAAGACACCTCGATGGAAAGGAAAAGGTGAACTGACGTGACAATTGTGGAAAATCAAACCTTTGATATGGAACGTGCCCTCTATGGCGCCCAGCATACCCGGGTTCAGAACTGCCGCTTCGATGGTCCGGCAGACGGAGAAAGCGCCCTCAAGGAAGCTGCTGATATTCAGGTAGAACACTGTTTTTTCAACCTGCGCTATCCCTTCTGGCATGATGAGGGACTGGTCATCCGTCACGCCGAGATGACTGAGCTTTGCCGGGCAGCCCTGTGGTATTCTCACAACGTTGAGATCACCGATACCCAGCTTCATGGCATCAAGGCACTGCGGGAATGCAGCCAGGTGGAGATCCGTGGCTGCGACATCCTCTCACCGGAATTTGGCTGGTCGGTGTCCCATTTAAAGATGGAGGATACGGTTGCCCAAGGCGAATATTTTCTCCTCCGTTCTTCACATCTTCAGGTGAACAACCTGAAACTCACGGGAAAGTATGCTTTCCAGTACATCGAAGACGCTGTATTTGAAAACTGCACCTTTGACACCAAGGATGCCTTCTGGCATGCCAAAAATGTAACCGTCAAAAACAGCGTCATCAAGGGAGAATACCTGGCCTGGTACTGTGAAAATGTCACCTTCGACCACTGCAAAATCATCGGCACCCAGCCGCTCTGCTACTGCAAAGGATTGAAGCTCATCGACTGTGAAATGGAAGGCACCGACCTTGCCTTTGAAAAGTCTCAGGTAGAAGCCTCCGTGACCACTCCGGTTATCAGCATCAAGAATCCCCTGTCTGGCTGCATCACGGTGCCGTCCGTAGGAGAAATCATCCGGGACGATCCCCTTTCCCAGGGAGAAATCCATATTCAGGCCGAAGAGCTTCCCAAGGCCTGCTGCAACTAAAGCGTTACAAATCAAGGAGGCACCACCATGTCCAAAAAAGTTCTGATTATTTCCACCAGCCTGCGGCAGCGCAGCAATTCCGATGCACTGGCAGAGGCCTTTGCCGTAGGAGCCCGTGAAGCAGGCCATCAGGTTGAAAAGATCTCCCTGACCGGCCGGAACATTGGATTCTGCCAGGGATGCCTTGCCTGTCTGAAAACAGGACGGTGTGTCCTGAAGGACGATGCACCTGCCATCACCGAAAAAATACACGATGCCGATGTGCTGGTTTTTGCCACGCCCATCTACTACTATGAAATGTCGGGCCAGATGAAGACCATGCTGGACCGGGCCAATTCTCTCTATGGCTCCGACTACCGTTTTACCGACGTCTATTTCCTGTCTGCTGCCGCAGAGGAGGAAGAAGGGACGGACAGAAGAGCAGTCCAGGGACTGGAAGGATGGATTGACTGCTTTGAACGGGCACGGCTTGCAGGCACAGTTTTTGCCGGTGGTGTCACAGCGCCCGGCGACATCCAGCAGCATCCTGCTCTGGAAAAAGCCCGAAAGCTGGGAGCTTCCCTGTAAATATTCAGCTATCCTTTGCCCGCTATTCTGGGGTCTCCCCGAAAAGCGGGCATATTGCCGCAACACTTCGAGAGACATAAAGGAGGAGACAGCATGTCCGTCAAACAAACTGCCGGCCGGGAAGCTTTGGGAGAATTTGCCCCGAAGTTTGCCCAGCTGAATGACGATGTACTTTTTGGAGAGGTCTGGAGCCGGGAAGAATCCCTCTCGCTGCGTGACCGCTCTCTGGTCACGATTACCTGCCTGATGGCACAGGGACTGGTGGACAGCTCTTTTGCCTATCACCTGACCACTGCCAAGGCCAACGGCATTACCCGGACAGAAATTGCCGAGATCCTGACCCATGCTGCCTTCTATGCCGGGTGGCCCAAAGCCTGGGCAGCATTCCGGATGGCAAAAGAGATCTGGCAGGAGTCTCAGCCGGAAGGCGACCCCAAAGTGCTTCATCAGCAGCAGATGGTCTTTCCCATTGGAGCGCCCAACGATGGCTTTGCCCAGTTCTTTACCGGACAGAGCTACCTGGCACCGCTGTCCACCAGCCAGGTTGGCATCTTCAATGTGACCTTTGAACCGGGCTGCCGCAACAACTGGCATATTCACCACGCCAAAAGCGGCGGCGGCCAGATCCTCATCTGTGTGGCCGGACGGGGCTACTATCAGGAGTGGGGGCAGCAGGCCAGAGAACTCCATCCGGGAGATATTGTAAACATTCCCGCCGGTGTCAAACACTGGCATGGTGCTGCACCGGACAGCTGGTTCTCTCACCTGGCAGTGGAAGTACCCGCCTCTGAGGGCTCCAACGAATGGCTGGAGCCGGTGGATGAAAAGACCTACGGCCAATTGAAATAAGTGTAAACAGACAAAATCCCCCTATGTCCCAGCGTGGACATAGGGGGATTCGGTTCTATACAGGTAAATCTCTCCGGAAGAAGACCACAACAGCCGCCCCTGCCAGCAGGACAGCCCCCACCAGCAGCACACCGGTGCCAAGCCAGCCCGCTCCTTCTCCCTGTATCAGCGACTGAGTCTGAAACAGGGAAAAGACAGTCAGATACCGGAAGTTTTCCAGCTTGCCGCCCATGTTGGCCAGCATCTGCATCAGATACATCAGCACCGGAACACCGGCGCCGGCTGCCAGGCTGTACCGGGCATCGTCAAACAGACAGGAGCAGAAAAAGCAGAATCCAGCCAGAAAAAGCTGGAGAGCCAGAAGGCCGCTGTTGAGGCGGAGCAGGGCCGCCACATCCAGTTCACCGGGAAACAGCGCTCCAGCTGCCGCCAGCTCCAAAACGGTGGCATAACCCATCAGCAACAGGACGCCGGTCACCAGCACCGACAGCTGGGTCAGGCAGATGGACGTGCGCTTCACTGGCGCTGCCAGCAGTGCCGCCATGCTTCCCCTGTCCACATACCGGGCCACCAAGCCATGGGCACGGATGATGGTATATACCATGGGAAATACCAGCAGGATCATGCCATACAGATAGGAGGACATGAAGCTGATCAGGCTGTCCTCGGTCCGGGTCATGCCCACTGCCGCCATCAGCTCAGGCATCAGCTGCTCAAACTGCTCCATAGCCTCGGCCATCTTGGGATCATACATCCAGATGATCATGGTGATGTACATGGTCAGTACACCGGCAAAAATCACCAGCAGCTTCCAGGAGCCCCTCAGCTCTCTGAAATACAAGGTGCGATTTACCATCACACATCCCCTCCATAATACCGGAGGAAGATCTCCTCCAGTGTCTGTCTGGCGCTGACCGTCACCCGGCAGCCCTCCTGCTTGCCCCCGAAATCCCGGGCGAAGTCCGCCGCCTGCTCTTGGTCATCCAGCGTGACGGTATAGCTTTTCAGGTACTGCTGGCGCAGGGCTTCGGTGCTGTCCAGCGCCACCAGCTTTCCGGCCCGGATCATGCCGATCCGGTCACAGGTGCGCTCCACCTCTTCAAACATATGACTGGACATAAGGATGGTTTTTCCCCGGGCCTTTTCCTCCTGAATCAGCTCAATAAACCGGTTCTGCATCAGCGGATCCAGGCCGCTGGTGGGCTCATCCAGAATGAGAATATCCGGGTCATGCATAAAGGCCGCTACAATGCCGATTTTCTGCTTCATGCCCTTGCTCATCTTCTTGATTTTTCCTCTGAGGGTCAGCTCAAAGCGCTCTACCAGCTCTGCTGTCCGGCCGGCATCCGGCATGCCCCGGTACCGCTGAAGGAACCGCAGGTATTCGGCGCCGTTCATCTCCTCAAAGAAGGTGATCTCGCCGGGAATGTACCCCAGATTGCGCTGGATTTCGGCCGCCTGCCGCCAGCAATCCCGGCCTTCAATGGTGCAAAAGCCGCTTCGGGGACGGATAAAGCCCATCAGATGCCGGATGGTTGTGGTCTTTCCGGCTCCATTGGGGCCCAGGAAGCCGAATACCTCCCCGGCATTGATCTCCATGGACAGGTCAAATACCCCTTTTCCATGTCCATAGTCCCGGGTGAGATGGGAAACCTCAATGACACTCACAAACATTCCTCCCAACGCATCTGCACCCCGTCCGGCGTCTCCTCCACCGGACGAAACCCCACGCTTTCAAAGCATCTGCGGGAAGCGGTATTGAAGTGATAGATTTCATTCACCATCATCCAGGTGTAGCCCAGGGACTTTCCCCGCTCTACCAGCGCCTGCACGACCCTTCTGCCCAGATGCCTGCCCCGAAAGGCGGCATCCCCGATGACAATGGGCATATCCTCCTGCCAGAAGGTCACATCGCCAATGGGCCGGAACGCACCGTCTTCCAGCACCTCGATAAAATAAAGCTCCCCCTTCTGATCCAGATAGCGGTACATCCATTCCACCTCCTCGGGGGAATAGGTCTTGCGTTTGCCATCCATCAGATACACCATTTCGGTGTCCTGGTACCAGGGAATCGCACATGAAAAGTTTCCGTCAAATTTCCGCAGCCGGAGATCGTCCCCGATCTGAATGACAGAAGGCTGTTCAACACCTGCAATGGGCATGTCGTTCTCCTTTCAGCTCCTACCGGGCCGCCAGATTGGCCACCTTCCATTCGCTGTCTGTCCGGATAAAGTAAAGGGTATAGGCAGAGGGGAAGTCATGGACCCGGGAACCCCGGTAGATGTGATAATCAAAGGTCACGTCACAGGAAAGATGGTCAGGGCTGTACTGCTGAAAACTGTCCACCACCGTCTCCCCGAAGGCATAAGACTGGTGATCGATGTACCAGCCGTTGTAAAACTCCGCCAACTTGCCATAAAATTCGGTACCCGCCAGCAGATAGGGATTCAGGGCGGTCCGGGTGGCATCCTGGGTGATAAAACGGGCGTACAGGTGGGAGGCCTCCTCCGCCAGCGGCATGATCTCCTGCTGAAGGGCGGCATCCGGCTGGGAGGTCACGGTGCAGGCTGTTCCATCCCAGTTGACCGTACAATCCTGCTCCCCCATCCGGGCGGTGACCTCCGGCATCCCGGCCAATCCGGTCAGCCGGTAGCTGACCAGCTGAGGCGGCAGATACCCCTCCGGAAG
>CALXFL010000114.1 GCA_944387515.1 uncultured Clostridia bacterium | reverse complement strand
TTTGGAGCGGGTGATGGGAATCGAACCCACGCGACCAGCTTGGAAGGCTGGGATTCTACCATTGAACTACACCCGCAGTTTTTGTTGCCGTGTCGTTCAGCAACGGATATTATTATACCAGAGGAAATGCGGTTTGTCAACACTTTTCTGAAAAAAATTTCAGAAAAATGGAATTTCCTGAAAAAGCCCGCAACCATGGGCTTTTTCAGGTGTTTTTCGCGCCAAAAAGAGGAAAATCCGCCCCTTTTTCGGAGCGGATTTTCAAAAAATTTCAGTCGCCCTGCAAAAGCTTTTCCTCCGCTTCGGCCAGGGCGCTGGAAAGGCCAGCATCGCTCCCGGTGTACACCAGCAGGTACCGGTCCACCAGAAAGCTCCCCTGCCCTGCCCCCAGGCCCTGAGCCATCAGCTGGTTCTGGGCGGCGGCGGCATCGTCAAAGCTTGGAAAGGTGAAGACCAGAATCTGCTCGCTGCCCACCATCAGCCCGTCCACCTGATCGGACAGGCCGTCAAGCTCGCCGGCATCCACACCCCGGCGGCTCTCGGTGGGATAGCCCGCCGCGGACAGCGCCCGCTCCAGCCGGGGCATCGGCTGCTGCCAGCCGTTCCAGAGCCAGAGCACCAGGGCGCCGGCCAGCACCACGCCGAAGGAAACAAGCAGGTTGAGACGTTTCTGTCTGGCTGTCAGTTTCATGGGAAACCACTCCTTTCAGCGGGGGAAGGGTCAGCGAATGCTCACCTGGATTTCGCCATCCTGGGCGGAAACCAGAATCTCCTCACGGGAGGGCAGATCGGAAAGAAGCAGGCTTGCCACCCGGTCTTCCACCTCCCGGCGGATGGTGGTGCGCAGGTCTCTGGCGCCGTACTTGCCGCCGGAGGCCTTCTGGGCCAGCAGCCGCAGGGCGTCCTCTTCGCAGTTGAGAGCGATGCCCCGGTCTTTCAGTGTCTCTTCCATATCCTTCATCAGCAGCCGGGCGATCTGGCAGAGGCTCTCCTCGCTCAGCGGCTCAAAGGCAATGACCTCATCCACACGGGCCAGGAACTCGGGCCGGAGGAAGTCCTGAAGGCCCCGCATGGCCTTCTCACGGGAGACGGCCTCGGCGCTCTTGTCAAAGCCCAGAATGCTCCGCTTGTCGCTGGAACCGGCGTTGCTGGTCATGACCACCACGGTATTCTCAAAGTTGACGGTGCGGCCCTGGGCGTCGGTGATGCGGCCCTCGTCCAGAATCTGGAGGAGGATGTTCATGACGTCGGGATGGGCCTTCTCGATCTCGTCAAAGAGCACCACCGAATAGGGACGGCGGCGCACCTTTTCGGTGAGCTGGCCGGCCTCGTCATAGCCCACATAGCCGGGGGGCGAACCGATCAGCCGGGAAACGGCGAACTTTTCCATGTACTCCGACATATCAATGCGGATCAGGGGATCCACCTTGTCAAAGAGGGCTTCGGCCAGCACCTTGCAAAGCTCGGTCTTGCCGACGCCGGTGGGGCCCACAAAGATAAAGGAAGCAGGGCGCCTCTGGCGGCTCAGCCGGACACGGGACCGGCGGATGGCAGCCACCACCGCCTGAATGGCGGCATCCTGGCCGATGATCCGCTCCCGCAGCTGGGCTTCCAGATCCCGCAGGCGGCCGGCCTCGTCCTCCCGCACCTTCTGGGCGGGGATGCCGGTCCAGAGCTCTACCACCCGGGCCAGGTCGTCCATGGTGACCTGGACGTCCTTCAGCTGGGGTTCCAGCTCCTTCAGCTGCTCTCTGGTGACCACCAGCTCGCCCTTGACACGGGCCACAGCCTCGTAGTTGACCTCCTGGGCGCTGGACAGCTCCTGCTCCTCGTCGGTCAGCTCCTTCAGCTTCCGGTTGAGCTTCTCCACCTCGGTCAGGACGGTGCTGCGGATGGAGGCGCTGGCGGCGGACTCATCCAGCAGGTCAATGGCCTTGTCGGGCAGGAAACGGTCGGTGATGTACCGCTCGGACAGGTTGGCGCAGGCGGTGAGAATCTGGTCGGGAATGAAGACCTTGTGGTGGTTCTGGTAGTACTCCCGAATGCCCTTCAGGATCTCGATGGTCTGGGCCAGGGTGGGTTCATCCACCTTGACCGGCTGGAACCGGCGTTCCAGCGCCGAATCCTTCTCGATGTTCTTGCGGTATTCGCTGAAGGTTGTGGCGCCGATCACCTGAATCTCACCCCGGGACAGGGCGGGCTTCATGATGTTGGCGGCGGTCATGGAGCCCTCAGAATCGCCGGTGCCCACCAGGGTGTGCACCTCGTCGATAAAGAGGATCACGTTGCCCTTGGCCTTCACCTCGTCAATCAGGCCCTTGACACGGCTCTCAAACTGGCCCCGGAACTGGGTGCCAGCCACCAGGGCGGTCATGTCCAGCAGGTAAACCTCCTTGTCCAGCAGCCGGAAGGGCACATCCCCCGCCACGATCTTCTGGGCGATGCCCTCGGCGATGGCGGTCTTGCCCACGCCCGGCTCACCAATCAGGCAGGGGTTGTTCTTCTGCCGGCGGGACAGAATCTGAATCACCCGGCTGATCTCCTGCTCACGGCCGATGATGCGGTCCATCTGACCGGCTCTCACCTTGTCGTTTAAGTTGGTGCAGAAGGTGTCCAGGTGCTTGTGACGGCTCTTTTTGTCCCGCCGGGAGGGGCGGGAGGAAGAGGACGACGAAGAGGACGAAGGGGCAGCAGGCTGCTCGGGCTCCTCCTCGGCAGGGACGATGCCCTCCTCGTCGGGGCCGCCGAACATCTTCTGAAGGAAGGAGGGCATGGTGCCGGCTCCGCCCATCTCGAAGACGCCCTCGTCCATCTGGGAATCAAACTCCTCCAGATCCTGCTGGGTGATGCCCAGCTGGTCCATCATGGATTTTACCTGGGGAAGGCCCAGCTCGGAGGCGCACTTGAGGCAATACCCCTCATTCACCATTTCCTTCCCGTCGAACTTCGCCACAAACAGCATGGCGGGACGCTTTTTACATTTACAACAGAGCATATCCATCAAAGAATTTCCTCTCTTTCCAGAGCCACCCTCGGCTATAACCCTCGGTCATAGCCTGACGGCAGCCCTTACTCTCTCAAAATCTTCCCGTAACCGGAAAGCCCTCTAAAGACATACAAACAGATACTACCATTATAGTCCTTTTTTTCGTTTATTGATTTCCTTCAGGTAAAAAATAAATGAAAGAACCATGAAAACCGCAGGCAGGGCACTCAGGGCCAGTATGGCCTCCTGGGGCAGGGTGGGCACCAGCAGCACCAGGAAAAACAGCGCATAGAGCAGCACCGTAGCAGCCTTGCCGTACCACCGGGCCGGCGGGGATTTTTTCCAGGTTCTCAGCTGCAAAAAGCCGATGAGGGCCAGTGTCACCTCTTTGATAACGTAGAAGATCAGCAGAATTCGCACCGCCGGATGCCGGACGGCGAGACAAATGACCACCGCAAAAATCGTGATCTTGTCGGCCAGGGGGTCGAGAAACTGCCCCAGCTGGGTAATGAGGTTATATTTCCGGGCGATGTGCCCGTCCAGCACATCGGTAAGCCCCGACAAAGCCAGCACCAGCACCGGCGCCCATACCCACCCCATGGGCGGATAAAAAAACCAGAACACAAAAAGCGGCGCCAAAAACAGCCGGCAGACGGTCAGAAAATTGGGCAGATTCAACTTGGGTTCCCTCCCTGCTTGGAAAAGTACGTTGATTCCTGAAAAACTCAGGGCTGTCAGTGGAGTGCTGTCCAGCCTCCGCTGAAGGGATTGAAGGTGTAAAGCCACCGGAACACATAGCTGTGGCCGATGGTCTCCTCATTGAAGACCGGAATCCGGCCGCCGCTGAGGGAGATGAGCAGCCGGCTCACCAGCACCACGACGCAGAGCACCAGCACGGCCTGCAAAAGGCCGAGGCCCGCACCAGCCAGGGTGTCGGCCATGCCCACCAGCGGAAACTTCCGCAGGTTCCGCAGCGTCTCGGAGATGGCGCTGAGAATCACCCGCAGCGCTGCAAACAGCAGCAAAAACAGCAGGCTCTGGAGCACCACGAAGATCACCGGGTAGAGCACCTGGTCGGTGATGGTGACGCTGACGCTGCTGGCGGCGGAGAGGGCCTCCTCCTCCAGCATCCGGGAGATGTCCCCCGAGTCTCCGAAAAAGCCGTAGACCATATTCCGCAGGATGCCGGGAATGCCCTGCATGGCGTCGGCCACCTGGGCCGTGATGTCGGCATCGGCTACGGTATCCCGCAGGGCCTCACCCACAGTGGCGATGAGCCGGTCCCGCAGGAACATCTGGTAGACGGTGAGGGCCAGCACCCGGCTTCCGATGTAGGCGCCGACGCAGCTGACCAGATAGCCCACCGCATTGACCAGGGACACCAGAAAGCCCTTGTGCATCCCCGACAGGACAAAGCCCACCAGGATCGCCGCCACCAGCAGGTCCAGCACCAGGGCGACGATGGTTACGATATCCATTTTGTTTCATCCTTTCACGGCCCAAGCCGGGCCGGTTGGTTTCGTAGGGGCGGGGGCGCTTAGCCGGGCGCAGGCCCGGCGCGAAGGCGCCCAACAGAGGGAGCCTCAGAGGGCCTCCTCTGAGGCGAGGGCTCAGGGCCCGGAGGCTTCAGCCGGCGAACCGGCGGATTCTCCGCCGGCCTGTCCGGCGTTCTCCCGCCACCGGTCCAGACGGCTGGCGCTCAGCAGGTAGACCCCGCCGTCCGACGCCTCAATGGCAAAGACATCGGTTCCCACCGGCAGCTGTTCCACCGGCTCCAGCCCGCTGTTGTAGCGGCTGACCGCTCCCTTCTGGAGGACGTACAGGTCCTTGCCGTCGACCACGATGTCCAGGCCGGTTCCCCGGGCCTGGACGCCCTGGCGCTCTCCGTCCTCGTCCACCCGGGTGATGGAGTAGGAGCTGTTTCCTCCATCGCTGCACAGCAGCCAGGTGGCGTTGCCGGTGTAGGTACAGCCGGAGATGGCGCCGTTTAAGTCCTGAGAAAGCTGGCTGCCGTTTTCGTCGATGATGGCCAGCTGGTTGTCACAGAGGAGATGAATGCTGCCGCCCGCCTTGATGTCCACCGACACCGGCATGGCCCCCTGGAAGGTGTAGCTGGCCTTTTCCGCCTCGGACGGATGGGAGAGGTCCAGCAGATAGACCCGGGCCGCCAGGTCTCCCTCGGTGAAGGTGACGCAGGCCACCGCCAGGGTGTTGCCGTCGTCGCTGAAGGAGAGGTCAATAATCTGGTCGCTGACCGAATACCACCGCAGCAGCTCCTTGTTTTGTTTGTTGTAGACCGCCACGCTGCCCGCGTAGCGGGATTCGGTGACCGCCAGGGCGTAGCCCAGCTTTTCACTCATGGCGCCGGTGAGGATGGTGTTGTCCATCCGGGCGCTGTAATGAAGGCCGCCCTCGCTGTCGATGCGGAAGCCGTAGCCGCCCCGGTCATAGGTCAGCAGCCGTCCGCCAGCTGCCTTGACCACCGGATTGGTGTACTGGTGGTTGAAGCGGTAGCGGGCGCTGCCGCCCCCGTCCAGAAAGATGGTTTCCTCGGCGGTGAGCAGCACGACGCCGTTCCCCACCTTGGTCAGGGCCACCGGGCTGACGCCATTGAGCTCCACCGGAAACTGATCGGTGGTGACGGCGGGGGTGTTGGTATTTCCCTGCGTCACCGTCTGGGCCAGCTGGTTCAGGTCGTAGTTCTGGTAGAGGTAGAGGGCTGCCAGCGCCGCACCCACCAGCGTCAGGGCGGCACCCAGGGCAATCAGCCGTCCCCGCAGCTTTTTGAGCTTCTGGCGGCGGCGGTAGGCGTTGATATCATATGTATTGCCGGTTTGCTTTTTATCCCGGGCCATGGTTATCCCCTCCTGTCAGGCTGATTTCCGGCCAGGGCTGGTAGCTCACCCGGTCCAGATAAAGGCCGGCAGCCGGGGCGGTGATGCCCCGCTCTCCCGTTCCTGTCTCCAGCATGGCGGTGATGTCCCCCGGCGCCAGCCGCCCCAGGGCGGTCAGCAGCAGGGTTCCGGTCATCAGCCGCACCATGTGGTAGAGAAAGCCGTCCCCGCAGACCGAGAAGATGACCTTCTCCCCCTGCCGCTCCACCTTCGCCTCGTAGATGGTGCGGACGGTGCCCACGTCCTTTCCGCCGGTGGTGCGGAAGAGGGCGAAGTCGTGGGTGCCCACAAACTCCCGGGCGCACCGGTCCATGAGGGCGGCGTCCAGCGGGGCCTTGTGGTGCATGGCGAGTCCCTGGAGGAAGGGGTTCTTCACCGGATGGTTCCAGATTTCGTAGCAGTACCGCTTCCAGCAGACGTTATACCGGGCATGGAAGTCCGGCGCCACCTCCCGGCAGCTTTTCACCGAAATGTCGTCCGGCAGGAGGTTGTTGAGGGCGATGACGGCGGCCTTTTCAGGAATGGCGGCTTCGGTGTCCATGTGGAAGGTAAACTGCCGGGCGTGTACCCCGGCATCGGTGCGGGAGCAGCCGGTGATGGCCTCCCGGCGGGGAAAGACCCGCTCCACCGCATCCTGGACGGCCTCGGCCACCGTGATGCCGTTTTGCTGCACCTGGTAGCCGTGGTAGCGGGTACCGGCGTAGCTGATTTCAAATAAGAGTCGTCTCATGGGATTCCTTTCAGGGGAAAGACTCTGTGATGAAAACGAGCCTTCCCCCTCTTGTTCTTCAAGCCCGCAGCCAGTCCAGGAAGGGCATCGGCGTCAGGTTCAGGGCGATGACCGCTGCCAGGGCGGCGGCCATGACCAGACTGCCCATCAGGTCCACCCGGCCCAGCTTCAGCTGCTTCATCCGGGTGCGGCCCTCGCCGCCGTGGTAGCAGCGGCACTCCATGGCCAGCGCCAGCTCTTCCGCCCGGCGGAAGGCCGAGATGAAGAGCGGAATCAGAATGGGAATCAGGGCCTTGGCCCGCTGCATCAGGCTGCCGCTTTCCATGTCGGCGCCCCGGGCCTTCTGGGCCGACATAATCTTGTCGGTCTCCTCAATCAGGGTGGGAATGAACCGCAGGGCGATGGACATCATCATGGCCAGCTCATGGGCCGGGAAATGCACCACCCGCAGCGGCGAAAGCAGCCGTTCAATGGCATCGGTGAGGGCAATGGGAGAGGTGGTGTAGGTGAGCAGCGACGAGCCTGCAATCAGCAGGATAATCCGCAGCGCCATGACCACCGAGGTATAGATGCCCTGCCAGCTGAGCTTGAGCATGCCCCAGGTGAAGATGGGGTTTTCTCCCTCAATAAAGAGCAGGTTCAGGATGCCGGTGAAGATAATAATGGGGAGGATGGGCTTGAGGCTCTTGAGAATCATTTTCAGCGGAATCTTCGCCGCCAGATAGCAGCCGGTGAGCAGCGCCCCGCTCACCACAAAGCCAAAGGGATTCCCCACCACAAACAGCAACACAATAAAGACAATGGTCAGCACCAGCTTGGCCCGGGGGTCCATCCGGTGAACCGGGGAACGGCCGGGGAAATACTGGCCAATGGTAATATCCTTAATCATGGTGGAGCACCCCCTTTTCCTCCAGAATCGCCAGCAGCTTGCGGCGGGCATAGCCCACCGTGTAGACGTTCTCCGGCACCGCCAGTCCTTCCTCCCGCAGCCGGTGGAAGACGTTGGTGACCTGGGGAACCGCCAGCCGGATGGCTTTCAGCTCCTCGCTCCGGGCGAAGACGTTCTCCACCGTGTCGTAGGCGAAGACCTTGGCGTCATTCATGACCAGCACCTTGTCGGCGTAGTTGGCCACGTCCTCCATGCTGTGGGAGACCAGCAGCACGGTGTTTCCGGTCTCTTTATGGTAGGCCTGAATCTGGCCGAGAATCCGGTTCCGGCCCCGGGGGTCCAGTCCCGC
>CALXFL010000113.1 GCA_944387515.1 uncultured Clostridia bacterium | reverse complement strand
TTGAGAGGCTGCTGAATCCAGTCACGTCCTGCCAGTACCAAGGCAAAACACGCTGTCACTGCCAGCGCCACTGGAGACAACACCTTCACCCAGGAGAAGCGCCGTCTCGGTTCCAGCCTGGCCATCATCATTTCCGGTTCCATGGCCATGGGAATTGGCGTGTCTGCCGCTTTTTCCCGAAGAAGACGAATAAACTCCTGCTCTTCTCGGGAAGACATCCCGTTTTGTTCTCTGTTTTTATGCTGCATAGAGTTATCGCCTCCTTCCTGTTTTTGTTTTTTGTGGTTGATCGCCCAGAAACTCTTTTAATTTTGCCAGCGCCCTGCTGTGCTTGGAACGCACGGTGTTCCGATTCATTTTGAGCATGACGGCAATTTCGCCGCTGTCGTATCCGCCGAACACCGTCAGCGATACAATCAGCCGCTCTTCACCACTCAGCTGGGAAAATGCCTGCTTCAGCTCCAGAGAAAGCTCTGAATTGCTGACGGGCAGATCGTCCGCATCCTCCAACGGTGCGATCTGCCCCCGCAGCACATAACTTTTCAGCTTTCTCTTGCATTTGGCTGACAAAATCCGGAACATCCAGACGCGGAAGGCATCTGCCTCCTTCAGCTTGCGTATACTGGAAAAAGCATCCATCACCGCATCGCTGACCACGTCCTGTGCGTCATGTTCGTCCTTCAGCACATAATAAGCAAATTTATAAAGATCTCCATAAATTTGCCCATACAGCTGCCCAAACGCCTCCCGATCCCCTTGTTTTGCTGCCAGGATCAGACTTTGCTGTTCAGACAATCTCCTCACCTCACCATTACCGGCGGGGGCAGGACACCTGACGGCCGGCCGTCTCTTTATATAGCACCGGCTTCATATATATAGTGTCCCGTTACCCACCCTTCTGTTGCACGGGAATTTTAATATTCCAGTTTTATAATTTCACGATTGTCGTTGTTGCATTGCCCAAAATATCCGTCCGCCGGTAATTAAACAGGAAGGCAGTCGGCTCGGGGAAACCGGTTCTGGGATCAAAGGGAAATACTTCCAGATGAGCCATTCTCCCCACCTGCCGCGGCTCCAATCCGTCATATTCCGGCAGCAAATCCTGCCGGCGGCTGGCGCCCTGGAAAAAGGCGTATTCCGCTTCCCGAAATGCCGAAGAAAATTCCGATGGCATCCAGTCTGGAAGCCGCCGGGGCTTTTCCCGACTGCAAAAATCGAATTTCAGCCGCCAGATCAGTTCCTCTTGGGCTACGCCCAAGGTCATACCGTAATCGTGAACCAGATCAAACAGCTGTACTCGAGACAGAGACTGTCCAAAAGCACCTCGATTTCGAAAGTATGCCGCCATTCCCCGATAAAAATCAAATGGAGCATCCGTCAAAGAGATGAGCCAAGCCAACGTCTGACGAAACTGACAACTGTTGTAAAGGCTATCCACCAGCGTCTCCACATCTTTCAGAAGCAGCAGGTCCCCATAAGACAACACATTAGTATATAGAATCTCATAGGGCGGCTCCTGCCGGGCTACGAGGCCGAATTTCTCCTGATCCCGCCGCAGGCCGGAACCTTTCAAGAGTTTCAGAAAGCCCAGCTGAAACTGATCGGGAGAAAGCCGGTAAACATCGTCAAAGGACTGGCGGAAACGGGCAAGATCCTCCTCCGGCAAGCCTGCAATCAGGTCCAGATGAAGATGGATATTGCCGGCCTGCTGAAGCCGTCTGACCTTTCGGGTTAGCAGCTCAAACCGGCCGCCCCGCCGGATCGCCCGCAGTGTAGGCTGATAGGTAGACTGTACGCCGATCTCAAACTGAAAAAGACCTGGCCGGACTTGAGGCAGAAAATCCAGCATTTCCTCAGTGAGCAGCTCTGCGGCCAGCTCAAAATGGAAATTGGTCACCCCATTGTCATGCTCATGCAGAAACTTCCAGATCGCCATGGCGAAATTTGGATCTGCATTAAAGGTACGGTCGACGAATTTCACCTGCCGCACCCGATTCTCCAAAAATACCAGAAGCTCCCGCTGCACCTTCTCCAAAGGTTGGAAGCGCACCCCTTTTTCCACCGAAGACAAACAGTACTGACATTGGAAGGGACAGCCCCGCTGCGCCTCATAATAAAGAATCCGGTTGGCAAACCGGGAAAAATCCTGATAGATAAAGGGGAGCTTTGCCAGATCGAGGGGAGCAGGTACGGGATTTTCTCTGACCTGTCCCTCTTCCCGCCAAATCAAGCCGGGAACATCTTCAAGTGAGGTTCCAGCTAACCGGGCCATACAGAGACGGGAAAAACTCTCCTCTCCCTCCCCTGTCAGAATGTAATCCACATTCAGCTGATCCAACAAAGCGGCGCCGTCAAAACTCACTTCCGGACCGCCCAACAAAATCTCCAGATGTGGCATCAGCAGGCGAAGTTCCGTTATCAGGGAACGAATCACACCCATATTCCAGATGTAACAGGAAAAGCCCACCAGATCTGGCTGTGCTTTCCAGATTTCGGCAAGCAAAAATTCCCGCTGCTGATTGATCGTATATTCCGCCACCTGTACATCCAGTCCATACTGCTCCTTTGCATAACAGCTGAGACTGTGTACTGCCAGACAGGAATGAATATATTTGGCATTGACGCCCACCAATAAAATATTCATTCAAACATCCTCTTTTCCGGATTGCTCAGACAACCTATATTGAAACGCTTTTCAACCATAACGTTATGACTTCTTTTCAGTTATTATATCATACATATATTAAAAATTCCATGATCAAAACATACTTCCTCTATAATAGATACCATTCAGGTAAGGAAAAAGTTACAATCATGAAGAAAATTTTAAATTTTAGAATTTTTCTAAAAGATATTGACATTTGAATTCGGGTGCGCTATAATAAGACCATACCAAACAGAAACCAACACAACAGAAATTCAAAAACATTCAGGAGGAATTTTCTATGAAAAAGTTTGTTTGCACCATCTGCGGTTATGTCTACGAGGGCGAGGCTGCCCCTGAAAAATGTCCCCAGTGCGGCGCTCCCGCATCCAAGTTTGTAGAGCAGGCTGCTTCTGACGAGCTGGTATGGGCTGATGAGCACAGAATTGGCGTTGCTCAGGGTGTAGATCCCGAGATCATCGAGGGCCTCCGTCAGAACTTCACCGGTGAGTGCACCGAGGTTGGTATGTACCTGGCTATGGCTCGTCAGGCTGAGCGGGAAGGCTATCCTGAAATCGGCGCTTTCTACAAACTGGCTGCCTGGGAAGAGGCTGAGCACGCTGCCAAGTTCGCTGAGCTGCTGGGCGAGGTTGTAGATCCCTGCACCAAGACCAACCTGGAGAAGAGAGTGGCTGCTGAGCACGGCGCTACCGATGGCAAGAAGAAGCTGGCTGCCAGAGCTAAGGAGCTGGGTCTGGACGCTATCCACGACACCGTTCATGAGATGGCCAAGGACGAGGCCCGTCACGGCTGCGGTTTCCAGGGCCTGCTGAAGAGATACTTCGGCAAATAAGATTTGCTTCCTCAATAAAACATAGAAATCCGCTGGGGGACATTTTAGTCCACCAGCGGATTTTTTATGAAAACAAACCTATAATACCATACAAAAGCAGGTAGCTGCCATTTTTCCGGCAACTCCCTGCTTTTCATTTCAATAATGACGGATGAGCGAAACAACCCGGCCCAGAATGGTGACCTCGCGATTCAGAATCGGCTCAAAATCGGGATTCTCCGGCTGCAACCGGATATAGTCATCTTCCTTGAAGAAGCGTTTGACCGTAGCTTCATCATCAATCATCGCCACGACAATTTCTCCATCATAGCAGGTGGGTGTCTTCTTTACAACGACAATATCGCCATCGAGGATGCCCGCATTCTTCATGCTCTCTCCCCGTACATGCAGGGCAAAATAATCTTCGCTGCTGCCGGGCAGATTGCTCACCGGGATGTATTCTTCAATCTCCTCAATCGCTGTAATGGGAATACCTGCTGTAACGGTTCCCAGCAGGGGCACCGCCATCTGCACATTTCCTACCAGCTTGATGGTGCGTTTCTTCAGTGGATCCTTGACGATGTATCTCTCCTCTTCCAACTGCTTTAAGTAATAATACACCGTGGAAGTGGATTTGATACCCAGTTTCTCACCGATTTCCCGCACGGTAGGGGAAAAATTATGATTCAAAATGCAGTCCCGAATGAATGCATAAATCTCTATTGCCTTTTCGCCCAGCATACTATTCCCTCCTCCTTAAAAGACTGGACGCTATCAGTCCAGTTTCAGTTTATCACGCACTTTATATAAAACCTCATTTTTGGCCATAATGAGCAGCTTATCTCCTGCATACAACACGGTATTACCACGAGGAATGATGACCTCACCCCGCCGTTCAATGGAAACGATAACGGACTGATCCGGAAGCCGGATATCTGTCAGTTTGCTGCCGTCATACCGGAAATCCTCCGGCAGCAGCACCTCACTGAGGGAGGCTTCTCCCTGATTCAGGGAAACGATCTGCTTGATAACCGAAAGATCCACCTCACGCTCAATGAGCCGGGCGATGCTATCGGTACTGGATACGGTGATATCAATACCCAACCGGCGCATAACCTGGGCATTCTTGGGGTTGTTGACTTTCGCTACCGTGCGGCGAAGGCCAAAAGTAGCTTTGGCCAACTGACAGGCCACCAGATTCTTTTCATCTTCACCGGTAACAGCTATCAGGGCATCTGCTGACTTGATGCCAGCAGAAATCAGACACTCCGTCATGGTTCCGTCTCCGCACACCACCGGAATATCCAGATCGTTGGCCAGATAAGCGCTAACATCCTTATCCTGTTCTACCAATGTTGGCTCATGGCCATGCTCAATCAGGGTACGGGCCAGATAATAACCAATCTTGCCGCCGCCAATTATCACAATTTTCATGGGCGAGATTCTCCTTCCTCAGTCGGTGATGCGGGCAATAATGAGCCGGTCATCTTCGGTCAGCCGCACCGGCGCCCGGGAAGCCAGATCCAGTCCATTGTTGGCATGCAGCACAGCAAAGACCTCTTCGTTGTCTGCAACCTGAATATCTGCTGTTGTCACGCCGATCAGATGATCGGGAACCGGAATGTTCCGAAAAGAAATGGCGTTACACCCAAAATTGATGCTTTGAGATTCCTGTGCAAGCAAAGCACTGTAAATAGAGTCCACTGTAATGTTGGTGGGACAGATGGTATCCAGGCCAAACTGAGCAAAAACCTGCTCCCGAGCCGGATCATAGATACGGGTTATCACCGTCTTGACACCAAAGATTTTCTGAGCCAGCTGACTGACCATGATATTCACATTGTCATCCGGACTGACAGCGGCCACCGCATCACAGTTTTCAATTCCCGCTTTCCGCAGGATATCCTGATCACTGGGCAATCCTACTGTAATATAACCGGTATAGTCTTCAGGTAGCAACCGGAAAGCGCTTTCGTTTCGATCGACAATAGAAACATCATGTCCCTCCCGGCTGAGCAAACCAGCCAGCGCAGATCCAACCTGTCCACATCCGGCAATCAGTATATTCATCCATTAACCGCCTTTCCGCTGCCACATTTACCGCAGCCATTTTCGATAAAGAAGTAAGCCTACTGCCGCCCCGGCCAACAGGATTCCATAAAGCAGCACCGACATCTGCCAGGTGCCCGCCAAAAAATGATAACCTGCATAGGTGGTAATAAACATACCAGGCGCGCGGCCCAAAGTAGAAATCAATAAAAAGCGCCAGGGTTTCATGGGCGTAAGAGGCGCTACAAAAGTCAGAAAATCCTTGGGAATACCCGGTACCAGAAAGAGAATAAAGGTCAGCCATTCCGCATTTCTGGCGTTCTGAAAGGCCCGCAGTTGACGAAAGCACTGGAGCTTTTCACTGTCATGAAAAGCTGTAATCATCCCCTCGCCCAGGCGGGAAACGCCAAAATACACCAATATCGACCCCAGTAAGACGCCGATCAGACAAAGTACCGAGCCCCAAAATCCACCAAACAGCATACCGGACGCCAATTCTACCGGTTCCCCCGGCAAAAAGGCTACCGCAATCTGTAAGGTCTGAAGCAGCACCAAAGCCAAAGCCCCCCAGCCGCCCAGCTCTCCCAGAAAAGCCTTCATCGCGGCAGGAGGATCCCCACTGAGAAAAACATCCACCAAATCCCGGCCATACCGGGCCAAAAAGATGACCATCACCAGTACCAGTGCAGCAGCTGCTGCCCAACCGGTCCAGCGCACGATTTTCCTGATTTTTTCAGTTCTGTCCATCATACTGCTTTTACGTCCTTCCGTCTTATCACATAGTTGTGCGCAGACGAAAGATTCTATACCATCATTTTAAAAGCTTTTTGTTGAAAAGTCAATAGGAATAAACATTTGTTTCTGTCTGAATTTTCCTGTATTCATCTGCGCATCTATTATGATAACGCATCTTTCCGACAAAAGACGACAAAACCGGAAAAGTTTACCCTTTCTTTCCCCTTTGTTCATCCCCTGCCTGACAAGCCTGCTCCAGATGCTCCAGAAAAGACACCGTGATGGTTGCAGGCTCCCCTCTGTAAACAGCTGATATGCTGGATACCAGCCTCTCGTCCTCAATGGGACGGAAAACCATCTCTCCATTCCTCAGCAAAGGCAGAACCGAAGCAGGCACGATTCCCACCCCCAGACCTGCACCTGCCCAAAATGCAGTGGTGCGTGCATCATCATTTTTACAGAAGGCCTGGGGGTGGAGATGGGCTTCTTCAAAAATCTCTTCCAGCACCTGTTCCCAACGGCGGTAAAAAATCAGCGGCAGGGTTCCCAACTCTGCTATGGAAATGGAAGAGCCGGATTCTCCCGGCAGCAGAGAGGGCTTTCCCACCGCCATCATAGGTTCCCGCAGCAAATAGGTACATTGAAAGCCACGAGCAGAAAAAGGCGTGCGGATCAAGGCCAGATCCAGCCGTCCATCCTGTAGCTGATCCAAAAGCTGATAGGTATTTCCCTCAAAGATTTCAAAACAGATACGGGGATAAACCTGGTGAAAGGTCTGAAGCCATCCACTGAGCAGCGTACTGGCCACTGAAGAGATCGCTCCCAGCCGCAGGGTCCCGCTGGAGCCCTGCTGATAGGCCATCAGTTCCCGCCGGGTCAACTGCGCCATCTCCAGAATGGCGGTTGCCCGGTCATAGAGCATCCTTCCCGCCTGGGTGAGCCGGATCTTCCGGGGGCCCCGCTCAAAAAGCTGACACCCCAGCTCCACCTCCAGACAGTGTATCTGAGCGCTGAGGGGAGGCTGGGAAAGATAGAGCCGCCGGGCAGCCGCAGAAATACTCCCCTCCTCCACGACTGTGACGAAATAATGCAGCTGTTTCAGATCCATATCATCCCTCCATATGCAAAAAGTATGGTAGATATAGCGATATCATTATTTTCATATAGATAAAAATATGATATCATGATGAAAGAAAAACTGCAACCCCAAGGAGGTATCTGGATATCCAATGAAAAAATTGCTGATTTATCTGCGCAGCTACAAGCTGGAAACTGTGCTGGGGCCGCTGTTCAAGCTGCTGGAAGCATCCTTTGAACTGCTGGTTCCGCTGGTTATGGCTGCCATCATTGACGTGGGCATCGCCAACCGGGACCGTCCCTACATTCTCTGGATGTGCCTGCTGATGGTGGGATTGGGCGTCATCGGCCTGGTCTGCTCCATCACTGCCCAATATTTCGCCGCTCGGGCTTCGGTGGGATTTGCCACCAAGCTCCGCCATGCACTGTTTGCCCATGTGCAGCAGCTTTCCTTCTCGGAAATGGACACCATGGGCACCTCCACCCTCATCACCCGCATGACCAGCGACCTGAACCAGGTCCAATCGGGACTGAATCTGGCACTCCGCCTCTTTCTCCGTTCCCCCTTTGTGGTCTTCGGCGCCATGATTATGGCCTTTACGGTAGATGTCAAAGCAGCCCT
>CALXFL010000112.1 GCA_944387515.1 uncultured Clostridia bacterium | reverse complement strand
CGCAGCTTTTCCCGGAAAGGAGCCAGCTTCCGGCTGCCAAAAAAGAGGAAAATGAGCCAGGCTGCGCCATCTGAGCCCAGCAAAAAGGCAGTATAAAACATGGCCACATCCTGGGCAATTGCGCTCCCCTGCAAATAATAAGGGGGGAGGTAGAAGGCCAGGAACACCCCAAGTGCCATCAGGGGCAACAGCCGAATCCACCAGCTCTTGCCTTTCAAGGCAAAAATTACCTGTAAAATCACCACCAGCACACAAAGAAAGATCAGCGCAGCCGATGGGAGAATGAGAATCGCCGGCAACATGCAAAACACTCCTTTTTAGGGGTTATCCAAAGGGCCATCCAGTGGGAACCTGCTCTTTGCAGACATAAACCTGCACCACAGCGGCCTTTTCCAAATCGTACTTGCTGCCCTCCATCCGGTCCAATCCTACCACATAACCCTCAGGATAGGTGTTATCCTCCCGGTAGATGACAGTATACTGAATGCCCAGCTGGGTCAGCAGAGCGGTATATTCTTCCTCGGTCAGTTTCTCATAGGAGGGAATGGTCACATACTGGGAACCCTTGCTCACCTTGAGACGGACCACCGTACCTTCAGGCAGCTGGGAACCACTGGCTACACTCTGCCAGACGATGATACCACTTTCCTCTGTATCGCTATAAATATACTCCGGCTCAGCAAAGCTGCAAAGCGCCTGATATTCTGCATTGGCAATTACGTCTTCATACCGCATTCCCACCAGATTCACCATCTTGGGCAGCGGTTCAGAGGACTCCTCGGAGCTGGACGCTGTGCTGCTTGGCTCGCTGCTCTGTGTGCTGCTTTGGGCACTGCTCTGCCCGAATCCACCAGAAGAAGATGGAATCGTTCCGCCGCTTCCCGAGCTGACCAGCGTACCGCTGGAAAAAGGTACCCGTCCGTTGTCCTGAGAGGACTCTGTCCGGTTATCCCGATTGCCAAAAAGGTACCAGAAGGTGAAAATCAGAATCGCCATCAGGATTGGCAGCGAAATCAGCATACTGTTGATGAGCAGCCGGCGGTCACTGGTTCCCTGCACCACCTTGGACTTCTCCGGCATCTGCCGGGGCTTCACCGCAGGGCGGGAGGAGGTAGCCGTCTTGACAGCAGGACGGGATCCAGTATCCGTGGGACGCGCAGCCGGAATAGAAATGGTGGGAGAATCCCCGCCAGACTGGAAGGGGCCGCCAATCCGCGCCAATAGTTCATTCAGGGTACGGATCCGGTCCTCCGGCCGAAGGGCCAGACCTTGCAAAATAGCCAGTGACACCCGGGGCGGAATGGTTTCGTTGCGTTCCCGGGGAGAAGGCAGCTCAGAAGCCGCCGACCGAATCAGCGCCTCAGGCGGACATTGGGCGGTGGTGCAGTCGTAAAGCAGGGCACAGACTGCGTAAACATCAGTCCAGGTGCCATGCAGGCTGACGGTGGAATATTGCTCAGGCGCTGAATAGCCGGGAAACAGCTCCGCCACCAGCTCGGTGCGGGCTGCCCGGACGGCACTGATGCCGAAGCCGCCCAGCTTGCGAACGCCTCCTCGGCCCAGGTAAATGGTAGAAGGAGAAACGCCCCGGTGGATGATTCCCTCCTGATGCAGCATCTGAAGGGTCTTGAAAACCGGCAGCAACAGATCGCTGGCTTCGGTCCAGGTCAGCATCAGCCCCCGGCGGTCCAGATATTCCTGAAGGGTAAAGCCTTCCACATGCTCCATGATGGCATAAACTGTGCCATTCTGCTCCTGAAGGGACCAGACCTGCACCAGACAGCTGAGGGTACGCATATGGGAGAGTTTTTCCATCATCTCCACAAAATCGCTGAGATAGGTTTTAAAGGCAATCTGACAGCCACTTTTGGCAGAGACGCCCTGCCCATCGGCCTCTCGAACAGCCAGTGTATCAGGAAAATATTCCCGAATATCCACCTTACGGGCAGCAATGGCATCATATCCCAGATATGTAACGCCCTCTCCATTATAGGAAAGCACCTTACCAACAATGTAACGGTTTCCAATAATCGAACGGGGCGGCAGATAGGTTTCGATCCGGGGGGCATTTTCTGAATAGCCGCAATGGGGGCAGACCTCTGCGCCGCCCTTCAGCTCCATGCAACCCATACATCTGTTTTCTTCCTTCATGCACCGCACCTCCCCTTTCCAATCCGGCCTTCTGCCGGAATTTCTATGTCAAAACCGGCCAGCACAGCGAAAAATCCCGCTTTCCTCCAAGGGGACAAAGAGCAGGATCCGTTTGGCCGTTATCTCACAACAACATCGGGATCCTCTTGACCCCGTGCCAATATTATAGCCAAAATCCTGCCGGTTGTCAACGATTGAAAAAAAGCGGGAACTTTTTCCTGGCTGCCAGACCTTACCGGCCGTTCTGAATCCGGGCAGCGGTGGCCGTGTTCTGCATCAGAGTAGCAATGGTCATGGGACCGACACCGCCGGGCACCGGTGTGATATATCCGGCCTTCTCCCGAACGGCCTCAAAATCTACGTCTCCGCAGAGCTTGCCATCAGGCAGCCGGTTCATGCCTACGTCGATGACCACGGCGCCTTCCTTCACCATGTCAGCCGTGACAAAGCGCGGACGGCCCACAGCTGCCACCAGGATATCCGCCTCCCGGGTGATGGCTGCCAGGTCCTTGGTGCGGGAATGACAGATGGTGACGGTGCCGTTGCGGTGCAGCAGCAGCATGGCCATGGGTTTGCCCACAATGTTGCTGCGGCCAATGACCACGCACCGCTTTCCTTCCACCGAAACACCGGTGGAATCGATCAGCTCCATACAGCCAGCAGGTGTACAGGGAAGGAAATCAAAGTCACCAATCATGATCTTGCCCACATTCACCGCATGGAAAGCGTCCACATCCTTTTTGGGGTCAATGGCCGCGATGATCTGTCCTTCATCCAGATGAGACGGCAGCGGCAGCTGCACCAGGATGCCATTGACGGCATCGTCGGCGCAGAGCTTTTTCACCAGAGCCAGCAGCTCTTCCTGCGTGGTGGAAGCAGGCAGGGCGTACTCGTAGGAATCAATGCCACAGAGGGCACAGGCCTTCTTCTTGGAGTTGACATAGATGCGGGAGGCGGGATCGTCTCCAACGATCACCACTGCCAGTCCCACCGAAATTCCTTCGGCTTTGAGGCCGGCTACCTCTTCCGCCACCCGGGCTTTGACCCGGGCGGAAATTTCCTTGCCGTCAATGAGCTTGCTCATGATTTTCTTCCTTTCTCCCTGTCAGGTATTCTTGTCTTCATCCTCTGAAACGGAGGTATTCTCAGCGGAAGAATCCGCAGCGTCGGTAGCCACAGGTTCATCTGTTACAGATGCATCCTCTTCCACTTCCGGAGCAGCCTCGAATACAGGCTCGGCATCGGTCTGTTCGGATTCTGTTGCCGTTCCCTTTTTGCCTTTTCCAGCCTTCCCCGCCTTGCGGGCAGCTTCCTTCTGTGCCAGCTCTGCCTCATAGTCCGCCAACTCCTGCTGGAAGGCCTCGGTTTCACCGTAACACTTCAGGTAATTGTCGTCGTGAGCGGCCTTGATACGGGAGCGAACGGCCAGCAGCAGAATGACCGATGCCACTACCAGCAGTGCTGCCAGCAGCTGCGAAACCCGAATATTGCCGATCATCAGGCTGTCGGTACGCAGGCCTTCAATGAAGGTACGGCCCAGACCATACCAGGCCAGATAGAGCAGGAAGACCTCGCCGTCAAACCGGCGGCGTTTGCTATACCAGTAAAGGAGGCCGAAGCCCAGCAGACACCAGATGGATTCGTACAGGAAGCAGGGATGTACCAGGCCATAGGCGTCAATGGCCTGTCCGGTCACATGGGTAGAATTGCTGAGATAGCTGACGATCCGGTCACCGGTCATACCCCAGGGAAGATTGGTGTTGGAGCCAAAGGCTTCTCCGTTGACAAAGTTACCCCAGCGGCCGATACCCTGGCCAATGAGGAAGCCCATTCCTGCCAGGTCCATCATGGGCAGTACCTTGACCTTGCGAAGACGTGCTACCAATGCGCCAGCAAGAAAAGCACCGATAATGCCGCCATAAATGGCCATACCGCCCTCCCAGGTCTTGAAGATCAGGGTGAGGTCGTCCTTGTAGTCCTCCCAGCGGAAGGCCACAAAGTAGAGACGGGCACCAATGATGCCGCCGATGATGCCGGCCAGCACCACGTCCACCATCTTGTCGCTGATGATGCCGAATCGCTTGCAGTTTCGGAAGGCCATCCACATAGCCAACAGGATGCCAAGCCCGATAAGGGCGCCGTACCAGGTCATCTGAAAGTTGCCGATGGAGAAGATGACCGGATTCAGATTGAATTCCAATCCCAGATTGGGGAAGCTTACAGTATGCAAGAAAAACACCACCTGAATAAATGATAATGAAAAAGAAGCTACACTCAGCCCCGGCTCCGGGGACGAATCACCGACAGTGCCATGACGTCAGGAGTCAGCTGGCAAAGCCGCCGCTCTACATCCTCCAGGGTTACCGAGGCGGCAATCTCCACGGTATCAAAGAGCTCTACGCCAGACATCCGGGCGTTCAGCATGGCGGTAGCCACATTTTCCACGTCGTTGAGGCCCCGCACCATCCGGCCATACATGGCGTTCTTGGCGCACTGGAAGTCAGCAGGATCGAGGCCCTTTTCCCGCACCTCCTGGATCCGGGCCAGCAGCGCCTGCTGAAGGGCAGCGGGATCTTCTGACTCTCCGCCGAACATCGAGGTCAGGAAACCTCTGCCAGCGAAGACTTCGCTGCAGAAGTTCACGTTGATGATACCCCGGCGGAGCATCTCCTCATAAAAGCTGGAAGTGGTTCCGGCCAGCAGCTCATGGAGCATCTCCAGCTCGTACTGCTGGCGCAGGAAGGCGGCAGGCTCCTCTTCCGGCGGAATCTTGAATCCCAACTGGAAAAGCGGCATGGAGACATCCATCTCCCGCTGGGCAAAAGAAGTCACCGGTTCTGTGGGCTCTGTATAGGGCGGGAAGAAGATCGGCTTGGGCTCTGCGGGCTTGAGATTCTCCTCGATCACCGCTAGTGCCTCGTCCGGATCAAACTTGCCGGCGATGGAAAGCACCATATTAGAAAGGTTATAGAAGGTGTGGTAGCACCGGTAGAGAAGGTCCGCATCAATCTGGGCGATGCTCTCCACTGTTCCAGCGATATCCACCTTGACCGGATTGTCGTGGTAGAGGGCCTCCAACAGCTGGAAGGTCACCTGCCAGCCAGGAGAATCCTCGTACATCCGGATCTCCTGACCAATGATGCCCTGTTCCTTTTCCACTGTCTGCTGGGTGAAGTAGGGCGCCTGAACGAAGGTCAGCAGCGCCTTCAGAGACGGAATAAAGGCATCGGTACAGGAAAACAGGTAGCAGGTCTTGTCAAAGGAGGTATAGGCATTGGCGCTGGCGCCGGTCTCTGCAAAGAGAGAGAAGGCGTCTCCATCCTCACTCTCAAAGAGCTTGTGTTCCAGAAAATGGGCAATGCCGTCAGGAAGCTTGGTAAACTCCGCTTGAGGATCGGTTTTGAAGCAGTTGTCTACCGAGCCATAGTTGGTGCCAAACAGCGCATAGGTGGTGGCAAAATCCGGCATCGGGCAGAGAAGAATGGTAAGTCCGGACGGATGAACCACCCGGATATACTGCTCACCCAGCCGTTCATTTGTGAGTATTTCCTTATTCATTTATTTTTCCTCCCGGGTCAGCAGATAGACCGTATCCAGCCGCAGCATACCGGCCGCCTGAGCCACCTGCTCTGCCGTCACGGCCTCCAGCCGGCGGCACTGGTCCTCCGGGGTCAGGGCGGTGCCATCCAGAATCTGCCCCAGATAGTAAGCGCCGGTAATGTAGGGAGACTCTGTCATGGAGCGGAAGGTGTTCAGGACACTGAGCCGGGCATGGGTCAGGTCGGTTTCGGTGAAGTCTCCCTCCTGCATCTGGCGAAGCTGATCGAGGATGGCTGCTTTGGCTTCCTCCACCTGATCCGGCTCTACGCCGCTGTCGATCATCAGCACGCCCTTGGTCCGGTCAAAGTTGGCCGCACAATAATAACAAAGGCTCATCTTTTCCCGCACATTCAAAAAGAGCTTGGAGGTGGGTGTTCCGCCCAGTACTGCCGTCATCATCCGCATGGCGTCCAGCATCGGACTCTTGGGGCCAACCTCACTGCGGAAGCCCAGACAGAGCTTGGCCTGCACCACGTCAAACCGGCTCTCGCCAGTCTTGACAGGGCCACTTCCCTGATGAATATTGGTTTCGGGCAGAACACCGGGATGCCGGATCAGAGGTGCCATCCGGTCCCGGAAGATCTTCCGGGCGGGCGCGGCATCTCCCCGTCCCACATGAATGATCTCAATGCGGGCAGTATCCAGCATCCACCGCCAGGTATCTGCGGCAGAGGCAGGAGTCATCGCCCGGATGTCCTCCGCATAACCCAGCTTGGAAAGGCCAGCAGGCTCGTCTCCGAAGAGAAGCCGCACCATCTCCTGCAGGGCATACCGACGCTTGTCGTTGATTTCCGCCTCAATGGCATCCAGCAGGTATTTCTGCTGAATGGCAAAGGTGGTGTCATCAAAAGCTCCGCCTTTGAGCACCGGCCGCAGCAGCATATCGCAGAGAAGCTTTGCAGACTCTGCCAGCAGCGCTTCGCCCTCCAATGCAAAGCTGTCGTCCAGGGCCGACAGGTGAAGGCTCACCACCAGACGGTCTCCCTGCTTGGTGACGGTACTGCCGGCAGCGGCACCGTACATCTGGCCCAGCTTTTTGGAAAAGGACTGGAAGGTGGGATAATCAGCAGTTCCCTGCTCCAGAATCAGAGGCACCAGGGCACAACCGCTGATGGTCTCCCGGGTCAGGGGCAGCACCAGGTGGATGCCCAGCAGATTGGTTTTGAACTGGGCAGCCGGAATGGTGGTGAAGTAAATCTCCTCCCCCAGGGGTACCCGATGGAATGGTTGATGGGACATATTCCCCATCCTTTCTGTTGAGATTCCGCCTACAAAGGCGGGCTGGCTGCTCAGGGCGAATCCGCCGGGAACCAGGGCCAGCATTTTGAAGATTCTGTATGGAAACAAAGAAAAATCTCTGTTCATGCTTTTCTATTATAGCACATCACAGCCCAAAAAATAAGAAGAATTCGTGAAATCTGTCTCCTTTCTTCCTTTTTGGCCGCAAAAATTCCCTTTCATCCACCCAAAGAATCACAAGGTCAGAAAATATCCGGTATTCTTTCGCTTTTATATGGACAAATCCTGCACCCCGGTTGACGGAACAGAAAAAAGGATTTATACTGAAATCAGAAAACAGGGAGCAACCTCCCAGAGAAAGGATTGAGCGAAATGGCAGTACTGGTCACCGGCGGCGCCGGCTACATTGGTTCTCACACCTGCGTGGAGCTGTTGAACGAGGGGGAGGAAATCGTCATCCTCGACAACTTCGTCAACTCCAAGCCTGAGGCACTGGACCGCATCCGGGAAATCACCGGCAAAGACTTCAAGTTTTATGAGGTGGATCTGCTGGACGAGGAAGGCGTGGACAGAGTCTTTGCCGAAAACAACATCGATTCCGTCATCCATTTCGCCGGCCTGAAGGCAGTGGGCGAAAGCGTACAGAAGCCCATTCTCTACTACCACAACAACCTGACCGGCACCCTGATTCTCTGCAAGGTCATGGAGAAATATGGCGTCAAGAAGCTGGTGTTCAGCTCCTCCGCCACCGTCTATGGCTCTCCCAAGAGCGTACCCATCCGGGAGGACTTCCCCCTCTCCACCACCAACCCCTATGGTGCTACCAAGCTGATGATCGAGGGCATCCTGCGGGATCTCCATGTGGCAGATGACAGCTGGAGTGTTGCCCTGCTGCGGTACTTCAACCCCATCGGCGCCCACAAGAGCGGCCTCATCGGCGAGGACCCCAACGGCATCCCCAACAACCTCCTGCCCTACATCGCCA
>CALXFL010000111.1 GCA_944387515.1 uncultured Clostridia bacterium | reverse complement strand
ATGCAAAATTTTAGGGCCGCGGTGAAAGGCGACGGCTCAGAAGCTCAAAAAAGAAAAATGTATAACTCCAGGGTAATACTCCCTTGACAAATCAGTTTCCATTGACAAATCCTGTAAAATAATATACGATAGGTAAACCAAAGGAGGCTAGCAAGAATACAGAGGAAATCCTAGGCATAGACGCATTCCAGAACCGAATGACAAAAATCATCCATAATATCATTTTCAGAAGGTGGTCGATAGCCGTGATCTATTACGCAAAATCTTCTCAAAAGGATGGCACAAGGGAAACTGTCCGGGAACATTTACAGGCAGTGGAAACCCTGGCCCGAATCTATGGAAAAGCGTTTGACGCAGAAATCCCCGCAGATCTCTGCGGATTGTTTCACGATTTCGGCAAATACAGTGCTGCGTTTCAAAAAGTGCTGCAGGGTACGCAGACCGGTGTGGACCACGCCACCGGCGGCGCAGCGTTTTTATATTTATACCAGGTGGGAAAAAAACAGACCGGAAAAAACGCCTACCGTCCTGTGATCGAAGCAGTCGCCGCCCATCATACCCATCTTATCAGTCAGGAGGATCTGGCCGGGATGCTGGAAACTGTCCTGCGGTCAGAGAACCCAGTAACAACCCTCAGCGGAAAACAGGCAGCACTGTGCGGCATGAAGGACTATCAGCAAGCAGGGCAGGCCTTTCAGAAGGATTTTCCGGACTTCCGTTTTCCTCCTGCCAAATCCCTTGCGCCCCAGCTGCCATTCATCGGACAGGAAGATGCCATGCTGTATACCCGGATGCTGTTTTCCTGTTTGACGGATGCGGATTATACGGCATCCGCTAATGATCCGCCAGCAGAAGGGCCGCCGTTGGACGTTTCTTCTGCACTGAAAAACCTATATGCCCATTGTGAAGCGCTACGGGTAGGTTCTAAGGCGGATCCTGTGCTGAATCAGTTCCGAAACCGTCTTTTTGACCGTTGCGGACAAGCGGGAGAGCAGGAAGGAGGACTGTTCACCCTGACCGCCCCCACCGGCACCGGAAAAACACTGGCGCTGCTGCACTTTGCCCTGCGCCACTGCCAGTATACGGGCAAACGCCGGATCATTGTGGTGCTCCCCTTTCTCAGCCTGATTGAACAGAGCGCCCGGATATACCGGCAGATTCTTCCCCAGGTTCTGGAAGACCACAGCCAGTCCCGGCTGCCGGAGGAAATGAGGGAACACGCCGCCCGCTGGGATCAGCCCTTTCTCATTACGACTTCGGTACGCTTTTTTGAATCCCTGTTTTCCGACCATCCGTCCGACTGCCGGAAGCTGCACAATCTGGCAGGCAGTGTGATTCTCTTTGACGAGGCCCAGAGTTTACCGGTTTCCCTGCTGACCCCTACCCTGAAAACCATGAAAGCGCTCTGCAATCGTTATGGATGCAGCGTGGTGTTTTCCACCGCCACCCAGCCTGACTATACCGGACTCAGGGAAATCACCTGGCCAGCATCAGAGCTTTTGCCGGAGCACCGGGATTTTTACCAGGCCCTGCGCCGCACATCTGTCCGCTGGGAACTGGACACCCCCATCCCACTGGAAGAAATTGCTGAGAGAATGGCCGAACAACAAAACGTATGTGCCATCGTGAACCTCCGTGCTCATGCCCGAAAGCTCTACTATACTCTGTCAGAACGCTGTCCCGGAGAGGAGCTGTTCCTTCTCAGTACTGATCTCTGTCCGGCCCACCGGACAGCGGTCATTCAGGCCATTCACCAGCGGCAGAAGGAAAGGCTGCCCTGCCGGGTGGTGTCCACCCAATGTATCGAAGCAGGCGTGGATCTGGATTTTGACTGCCTGTACCGGGCACTGGCGCCGCTGGAAGCCATTATTCAGGCTGCCGGACGGTGCAACCGAAATGGACGAGCATCCTGTGGAGAAATCTGTGTCTTCGTTCCGGAGGAAGACCGGCTCTATCCCGATGCTCACTATGAGAATGGCGCAACCATCGTCCGCGCCATGGCGATACAGCACCCCATTGACATTCACGACCCTGAGAACATTCGCCGGTATTACCAACAGCTCTTTGGTGCTTTTCGGGGCGACAGAAGGTCCCGGGCATTGGAAAAGGCCATTGCGGAGCGGGATTTTCCAGCGGTTGCGCAAACCTACCGGCTCATTGATCAGCGGGGAATTCAGATTCTGGTTCCTTATGAAGGACAGAAAGAGCTTTATGAAAAGCTGCGCACCGAAGCACTGAAAACCGGCCTGACCAAAGCACTGCTGAAACAGGCAGCGACGCTAATGGTCACCTGCTATGACCGGGAACTGGCAGAGCAGGTCTGTGAACCTCTTTATCTGGCCGGTGCAGGCCGTCCCGAAACCCGGGAAAGTCCCTGTTATGTGGTGCTTTCCGGCCAGGAGTCATGTTATGACGAAAAAATGGGCTTCTGTCCACCCGAAAAACAGGATCTACAAAATTCAATTTGGTAATTTGTACAATCCTATGATTGACATTTCACGGCTTTTATTCTATACTTTAATTAACCTGATACTCAAATCAGGAGATGAATTGAAACAATTACAGTATGAAATACTTTGCGCTTCTATGCAAAGTAAAAAAGGAGGGAATCAATTTGCAAGTCTGTGTTGAATTCTGGGGAGACTTCGCCTGTTTTACACCGCCCTATGAAAAAGTCGAACGCCTGTCCTATCCCTTTCCCACCCCATCAGCAGCCCGGGGGATGCTGTCCGCCATTTACAGCAAGCCAAAGGAGTTCTACTGGCAGGTTATCCGTATCGAGGTTCTGTCCCCCATTTCCTACATCAGCTTCAAGCGCAACGAAATCAAGGATACCGTTTCAGACAAACCTGTAAACACCGACGACAGCCGCACTCAGCGGCTGACCACCGCCCTGCGGGATGTTCGGTACCGCATCACCGCGGTCATCTGTCCCCGGCCGGAATTTACAGGTTCGGCAGAACAGCTTTACCAGCAGGCCCTGCGCAGAATCCGCGGCGGAAAATGCTTTGCACAGCCATGTCTGGGAATCCGAGAATTTGCTGCCTATTTTGAAGAGAGCGACCACACCCGCACCCCCATTGAAGAGGACTATGATGCGGGGTTGATGGTTTACGATGTGTTTGATTTACACGATTTCAGCGTCCGGAAAAAGGCCAGTCCCAAGCTGTCCCTGTTCCATGCGGTCATGAAGCAGGGAGTCATTGAGGTGCCGCCCTATGACGATCCCCGGGTACTGAAAACAGGAGGTGAAACCCTGTGCTGAAAGCCCTGTACGACTATGCCCGGCGAATGAACCTGACGTTACCCGCAGGATATGCAGAGAAAACCATCAAGGCTTTTCTCTGCCTGACCAAGGACGGCCATTTTGTAGGGGTGCGGATAGATGAGGGAAACCTGTTCCGCTGTCCCGATATTGGAAGTCTTGCCAACGGAACCGACAAAAGCAACCTGTTGGTGGAAAAGTACAGCGTGGTGTTTCCGCCGGAACCCACCCCCAAAAGCCGTTTTTTTCGGGAAGGCATGAAGGACCTGGGCGGGATGGAGCCACTGGCGGAAATCTGCTGGAAAGCACTGGAGGACCCCCAGTGCTGCGCCGACATGGCTACTGCTCTGGAGCAGCACAAGGTCAAGCCTATGGACCGGATTTCCTTTCTGGTAGAAAGCACCTACCTGGTGGAATGTCCCACCGTAGTCAGCTGGTGGGAGACCTATCGCCAGCAATTCCAGAAGCCGGTCAAAGGAGAGGAGTTCTCCCTCTGTCTCATAACCGGACAGCCCACCGCCCCCATGGCGACAGTGCCCAAAAGTACCGGTCTTGCGGTAGTGGGCGGCCATTCCAGTGGCGATGCGCTGATCTGCTTTGACAAGCCGGCCTTCTGTTCCTATGGTCTGAAAAAAAGCGCCAATGCACCGGTTTCAGAGGAAGCCTTCGCCCAGGTCAAAATCGCACTGGACACCTTATTGAAGGATGCTCCGCCTCTTGCAGGGATGAAATTCGTCCACTGGTACGACAAGCCCCTGGCCAAACCATCCCTGGACCTGTTGCCGCCTATTTTCGGCAATATGCTGTCGGAGGAGGATGAAGAAGATGAGGAAGGCGAAGACAACCTTTCACCGGAAACCGAGCAGGCTGCCATCCGGCAGGCACGACGGGAGGCCGACAGGCTGGTAGAATCGGTAGAAAGCGGACAGGCCGTGACCGACCTTCCCAACCGGTACTATATCCTGCTTCTCAGCGGAGCAAACGGCCGGGTCATGGTACGCCAGTTTACCCAGGGCTCCTATGCCGAGCTGAAAGCCAGTCTGGACCGGTGGTATGCGGACCTGGAACTGATAAACCGGCACGGTACCCGCCCCCTGAAGCCGGTAAAGCTGGCTGCCCGTCTCATCCGGCTGTTGAAGCGGCAAAACAGCAACAAAAAGGTCTTTGAGCGGCTGCGGGATGAGCTGCCCGGTTTGACCACCCCGGTGTTCCACGCCATTCTCCATGGGACGTTGTTGCCCGACTCGGTGGCCGTGCGTGCTTTGCAGAATATCCGCTCCCAGATGCTTACTGAGGAATCTGATGGCAAGGACCTGATGGTTCCCGACCCCATTTCCTGCCAGTGGCTGAAAGTCTGGCTCATCCGAAATCAAAAGGAGGCTTTTCTCATGCCGGAATATAACCCCAATCACCCCAATCCGGCCTATCAGATTGGCGCCATGGTCGCAGTTTATGCGGCCCTGCAGCAACAGGCCTACCCCGATGTCAACGTCACGGTGGTGCAACGCTTCTTTGCTTCCGCTCAGCAGACCCCGGCGCTGGTGTTGGGACGGCTCGCCAAAATGTCTACCCATCATCTGGCCAAGCTGGAAAAACCGGCGGCAAAAGCCTATGAAGCCCGGCTGGCTGATATCAGTGCCCGGATTGGAGAAATTCCCACGGTGCTGGCACTGCCGGAGCAGTCCCTATTTGCCCTGGGCTATTACCAGATGTCTGCCGCAATGAATCAGGAGCGCCGGGAACGGTATGCAAAAAACGCCCCTGCTGTCCGTGAAGAAAATGAGGAGGAATAAATTATGGCCATTCAAAATCGATATGAGTTTCTGTATTATGTAGCCTGTACCAACGCAAATCCCAACGGGGACCCGGACATGGGCAATGCGCCCCGCATCGATCCCCAGACCATGCAAGGGTACATCACCGATGTGGCAACCAAGCGCCGCATTCGTAACTATGTGGAAACCGCCTATGGCGACCAGCCCGGTATGGGTATCATCATTCAGCAGGGAACCAACATCAACCGGCATATTGCAATGGCCAAACGGGCAGCTGGTGTGGAGGAGTGCGCCAAAGCCAAGGAGGCCGTTTACAAAGGACGGCAAAAGGCCTGCGAAATGTACTACGATGTCCGCACCTTCGGTGCAGTCATGTCCACTGGTCCCAATGCCGGACAGGTGCGAGGCCCGGTACAGATCACCTTCGGCAAAAGCCTGGACCCCATCCTGCCGCTGGATATCTCTATCACCCGCATGGCCTCTGCTAAAGATGTGAAAGATGGAAAAGTAGAGGATTATGAAGCCTACGAGGCAAGCCAGGACGAAGACGCTCTGCGTACCATGGGCCGCAAACAGCTGATTCCCTTCGGCCTTTATGAGGTGCGCGGATTTATCAGCGCAAATCTGGCGGCAGAGACCGGCTTTGATGAGAAAGACCTCCACATTCTGTTTGAAGCCATCCTCAATATGTATGAACACGATCACTCCGCCAGCAAGGGTGAAATGGCTGTCGTCTCTCCGCTGATTCTATTCAAGCATGTGGGCACCGATACAGACCAGCAACAGCGCATCCGGCAGGCAAAGCTGGGCTGTGCGCCGGCGCACAAGCTGTTTGAACTGGTCAAAGTGACCCGGAAGTCTGAGGTGGAAGCGCCCCGCTCCTACCGGGACTATGAAGCCGTCATCGATTTGCAGCATGTGCCGGCTGGGGTAGAGGTAGGCTTCCAGACCTACAAGGGCCTGACCTGGGGTGCTTTGCCGGAAGAAGAGAGCTGGTTCCATGCCGCTGAATGACCCGGAATACCTGCCTCTTTCCTATCTGTCCCAGATGGGTTACTGTCCCCGAAGAGTCGGTTTACTGCTGAACGAACAGGTCTGGCTGGAGAGCGCCGACACGGCCAAGGGCCGCAAGGAGCATGAAAACGTCCATACCCAGCGCATCGAGCGCCGGGGCCAGGAGATCAAGCTGTTTGAATATGCGGTTTTTTCTGACGTACTGGGGGTTTCCGGAAAATGTGACCTGATTGAAGCCCGGCAAGATCCTTCCGGCTGCCGGATTCCCCCGGTGGCGTTCCCGGTCCGGCTGTATCCTGTGGAGTACAAGCACGGAAAGCTGCGGGACGAACAGGAATACAACATTCAACTCTGTGCACAGGCCATGTGTCTGGAGGAAATGTATCATACCACCATTCCAGAAGGCGCTATTTTCTATCTTTCCTCCCACCGGCGTCAGACGGTGGTGCTGGACGAGTCTCTCCGCCAGTTGGTGCGAGAAACGGCAAAAGAGCTTCATCGAATCCAGGAGGCCCTGGCTATTCCAGCAGCCAGACATTCTGAAAAATGCAGGCGGTGCTCCCTGCTGGAATACTGTATGCCCGATGTCAGACAGTCTGCCCGGGCCTACTGCCAACAGCTGGCAGAGGAGGCGAAAGAAATGGAGGTGGAATCCATTTGAAAAAATTACTCAACACCCTCTACCTTCTGACCCCGGACAGCTATCTGTTTTGCCGCAATGAAACCATTGCCGTGAAGATTGGCGGCCAGGAAAAAAACGCCGTGCCAGCCAAAGATATTGAGGCCATCGTCTGTTTTGGCCAGATGACCGTCTCCACGCCCCTGCTAGAATTTTGCGGAGAAAGAGGAATTTCTGTTACCTTTTTATCGTCCCACGGGCACTTCTGTGGACGGTTTTATGGTCCGGTCAGCGGCAATGTTCTCCTACGGAAAAAACAATATGAAAGCATCAGTCAACCGGAATTTGCCAAACGGCTGGTGCAGGATATCCTCTATAGCAAAATTAAAAATAGCAAAACTGTCCTGCTGCGCGCTGCCAGAAAGCATCAGGAGACAAGGCAAGCGCTGACACAGGCTGCCAACCAACTCAGTGAACTGGCCGTTCAGCTGGAGGCCTGTGATTCTGTTGAGTCCATGCGAGGCCTTGAAGGGGCGGCAGCCACCATCTACTTTTCACAGTTTGATTCCATGCTTCAGAGCCCCGCAGGTTTCCGGTTTGAAACCCGAAGCCGCAGACCACCCAGAAATGAAGTGAATGCAGTGTTGTCCTTTGTCTATACGCTGCTGACACGGGAAATCTCCTCTGCACTGGAAACAGTGGGCCTGGACCCGGCAGCGGGCTATCTCCATACCCTTCGTCCCGGACGGCCCTCTTTTGCCCTGGATCTGATTGAGGAGCTGCGGGCTCCACTATGCGATCGGTTTACCCTGTCGCTCTTAAATCTGGGCCAGTTGGGGGAAAAGGATTTTGAAACAGATTCAGAAGCTGTATTTTTGAATGAGCGAGGAAGGCGCACAGTGCTGACTAGCTGGCAAAAACGAAAAGTTGAAACCATTGAGCACCCATTTCTCCAGGAAAAAATTCCTATCGGTATGATTCCTTATGCTCAGGCTATGCTGTTTGCCCGTGTTCTTCGAGGGGATCTGGATAGGTATCCGCCTTTTATCTGGAGGTAGTCTATGCTGCTGGTGATTACTTACGATGTAGACACTACTGATGCGCAGGGAGCCAAACGCCTGCGCAAGGTGGCCAAGCTATGCGAACGCAATGGAATGCGGGTGCAGAATTCTGTATTTGAAGTATTGGTAGATGCTGCACAGTTGGTTGTACTGAAAGCGGAACTTTCCAAAATCATTGACCATGAGCGTGACTCTGTCCGGTTTTATCGTCTGGGGAATTCCTATCAGCATAAAATCGAAACCATGGGGCGCACACCATTGGTGCAAGCGGGGGAAATTCTGCTACTGTAATCCTGCGCCTACTCCGCCGTTACATAAAATCCCGGAAGGTAGGCGCAAAAAAACAAGGGTTTATGGCAGAAAAAACAGGCC
>CALXFL010000110.1 GCA_944387515.1 uncultured Clostridia bacterium | reverse complement strand
AATGGTCAGTTTGTAGGATACAGCCAGGTTTCCCACTCCACCTCTGAGTTTGAAGTCACTTCCTTTGTAACCCAGGGTGAGAACGACATCACCGTGCTGGTGCTCAAATGGTGTGATGGCAGCTATTTTGAGGACCAGGACAAGCTGCGGATGTCCGGTATTTTCCGGAGCGTCTATCTGCTGCGCCGTCCGGAACAGCATCTGTGGGATGTGACCATTCGCACTCCCCTCAGCGATCACTACACCAAAGCTGCCGTGACAGCAGCTCTGACCTTTACCGGCGAAACCCTGCCCGTAACCTATCAGCTGCTGGATCCTGAGATGGAGCTGGTAACCGAGGGAAGCAGCGAAAATGGCCGGCTGGAAATCCCGGTGGAAAATCCGCTTCTCTGGAATGCGGAGACGCCCTATCTCTATACCCTGGTGCTGGTCTGCGGCGGCGAATATTTCGCCTTCCGGGTGGGCCTGCGGGAGATCCGGGTGGAGAACCGTGTGGTGCTGGTCAATGGCAAAAAGGTCACCTTCCGGGGTGTCAACCGTCACGACAGTGATCCCTTCAATGGCTATGCCGTCACTGAAGGCCAGATGATGCGGGACCTGAAGCTGATGAAGCAGCACAACATCAACGCCATCCGCACCAGCCACTACCCCAATGCACCAGTTTTTGCCGCTATGTGCGATGAGCTGGGCTTCTATGTCATCGATGAGTCGGATATTGAAACCCACGGCACCAACGATTCGGTTCCCGGCCACCTCACCTACCGGCGGGATTTCCCCCTGCTGGCCGATGATCCCCGTTATGGGGAAACCATTCTGGACCGGGTACAGCGCAACGTGATCCGGGACAAGAACCACGCTTCGGTGGTCATCTGGTCCATGGGCAACGAGTCGGGCTATGGCCGCAACTTTGAAGCGGCAGCTGCCTGGGTCAAGTCCTACGATCCTACCCGGCTGCTCCATTACGAATCTGCCCTTTATCCGCCCACTGTTCATGGAAAGGTATGCTACGACCGCTCCGAGAACAATGTGCGGGCCTATACTCCCACTCTCGTACCGGAGGAACCGGCCGAGCAGAGAACCTTCTGCTATGACAACCTGGATCTGTATAGCCGGATGTATCCCCCTGTGGAAGAGTGCGAGCGCTATTTAAAGGAAGGGGACAAGCCCCTGATCCTCTGCGAGTTCATTCATGCCATGGGCAATGGCCCTGGAGACATCCAGGAGTACTGGGATCTGATCCAGAAGTACGATGCTTTCTGCGGCGGTTTTGTCTGGGAATGGTGTGACCATTCGGTCTACATGGGCAAGACCCCTGATGGCAAGGAAAAATACTTCTACGGCGGTGACTTCGGTGAGTTCCCCCATGACAGCAACTTCTGCATGGATGGTCTGGTCTATCCCGACCGCACCCCTCACACCGGCCTGATGGAATACAAGAACGTCATTCGTCCTGCCAAGGTAGAACACAACGAGGATGGCACCTTGACTATCACCAACACCATGGACTTTGTGAACCTGAAGGATTACCTCACCATGGAGTGGGAGGTTTTGGTGGATGGCGATGTAGCTGCCTTCGGAGATGTGGATGACGAGCTGCTGGACATCCCGCCTCACGAAAGCCGCACCATTTCGCTGGAACTGCCGCTGGAGACCGACAAGGCCTGCTCTGTTCTCATGATCAGCCGCCTTCGGGAGGATCATCCTCTGGTGGATGCTGGCACCGAGCTGGGCTGGGATCAGCTGCTCATCAGCAAGGGCGATCCTGCCGCTGCACTCCGTCCTGCTCCCTCTGATGCACCGGTGGAAGTGGTCGAGCGGGAGGAAGAGATCATCGTCAAGGGTGGTTGCTTCCGCTACTGCTACAGCAAACAGACCGGTCTGTTCACCTCGATGGTTTACGACCAGCAGTCTTTGCTGGATGCCCCCATGGAGTACAACATCTGGCGGGCGCCCACCGATAACGACCGCAATATCCGCCTGATCTGGGAGAGCGCCGGATATGACCGCTCCACCCCCAGAGCCTATGAGACCAGCTATGAGCTGACGGAAAATGGCGTGGTCATCACCACCCGTCTTTGCCTTTCCGCCATCTATCTGCGCCCTGCCATGACCATAGAAGCCCGTTGGACCGTCAGCGGAGATGGCGTGGTGAAAGCTGCTCTGACGGTAGACCGGAACGAAGAGTTTCCGATCCTGCCCCGGTTCGGCCTGCGGCTGCGGCTGCCCAAGACCATGCAGCAGGCGGAGTACTTTGGCTATGGTCCCTTTGAGAGCTACCGGGATAAGCACCGGGCCAGCTGGCTCGGCCGCTTTACCGACCGGGTGGACTGGATGCATGAGGACTACATCAAGCCTCAGGAAAACGGCAGCCACTGCGGATGTGCCTACCTGTCCGTCACCGGCGACACCATGGGCCTCACCGCTATCGCCGATGATTTCTCCTTCAACCTCTCTCCCTATACCCAGGAGGAACTGACCACCAAGGCTCATAACTTTGAGCTGGAGGAGGCTGATTCCACCATTCTCTGTCTCGACTATGCCCAGAGTGGCATCGGCTCCAACTCTTGCGGTCCGGTGCTGATGGATCAGTACCGGCTGAGCGAGGAGCACTTCACCTTTGAAGTCACCCTGGTGCCCAGCGCCCTGTAATCCCCCCGAGCCGTGCGCCGTCCCTTCGGGGACGGCGTTTTGGCATTGCCTGCAATTTCCCAGGGACATTGCAGGTAATTTCTCGGAGGCAGTGCCCCAAAGCGACAAAGTTTTACGCTTTCTTAACAATTTTACAGGGGGGATATGTTACAATCAGAATATAGTTTGTAATCAAATTGTAACCTTTTCGGTGCCTTTACAGGTAATACAGAAAAAACAGATATTTTGCGCAAAATATCTGAAATTTCTTGCTTTTTTGTCTCAAAAGCGGTATCATAAAGATGTATCAATATGCTGCGCAGCCGATAAACTGCCCAGAGGGGCGGAGACGCTGCAATTTATGGATAAAGGGGAAATTGTTATGTCAAATCGTCTCTTTCAAGGCGTCGTTCATCAGATGCGGGACGCCATCGACCGCGTGATCGGCGTAATTGACGAGAGCGCCTCCATCATCGCCTGCAGCGACCTTTCCAAGATTGGAACCACCAGCGATTATTATGCGGTGGACTTCGGGGAATCCCACGACTTGTTTGTCCGGGATGGCTACACCTATAAGCCCTTTGGTCCCCACATCAAGGCGGATTACGCCGTTTTCGTAGAGGGCACCGACGATACAGCTGCCCGCTATGCACAGATTCTGTCCATCTCCCTTTCCAGCATCAAACAGTACTATGATGAAAAGTACGACCGCAACAATTTCATCAAGAATGTGGTGCTGGACAACATCCTGCCTGGCGATATCTTCATCAAGGCCCGGGAGCTGCATTTCAATGTGGATGTCAACCGGGTGGCCCTGCTGGTTCGGGTGGTTTCCACCAACGATGTCTCGGCCTATGAGGTGATTCAGAACCTCTTCCCGGACAAGCAGAAGGACTTTGTCTTCAATATCAGCGAAAGCGATATTGTCCTCATCAAGGAGATCAAGGCCGGCATCGATTCCAAGGACCTGGAAAAACTGGCCCGCTCCATTGTGGATACCCTCAGCTCGGAATTCTACACCAAGGCTGTGGTGGGTATCGGCACCAGTGTGGTAGGCGTCAAGGATCTGGCCCGTTCCTTCAAGGAAGCTCAGATTGCACTGGAAGTAGGCAAGGTCTTCGACACCGACCAGTCTATTGTCAGCTATGACAACCTGGGTATTGCCAGACTGATCTACCAGCTGCCCACTACCCTTTGTGAGACCTTCCTCAAGGAGGTCTTCAAGACCGGTTCCATCGATTCCCTGGATCATGAAACCCTGTTCACCATTCACCGGTTCTTTGAAAACAACCTGAACGTTTCCGAGACCTCCCGTAAGCTCTTCGTTCACCGGAATACCCTGGTATACCGGCTGGAAAAGATCAAGAAGCTCACCGGTCTGGATCTGCGGGAATTTGACCACGCCATCATCTTTAAAATTGCGCTGATGGTCAAGAAGTATCTGACCTCCAATCCCATGAAGTTCTGATTCTGCTGTGTCTGAAACGATACAGCCAGCTGGATTGTCCGCGTATCTTTCCGGGCAGGTAAATACCCTTTACCTGCCCGTCCCTTTTTGCCGTCGCCGCCGCTCTCTGGCGGCTGACAGGCTCCCTTCGGGGGAGAATCTCCTGCCCGGTTTTAACCGTTAGTGCGGGAGGCAGCAAAGAGCTGCAAACTGGCATCCCCGCCGTCTGGGACGGCACACTGTACATCCTTTTTGGAGGATGGGAAAGGCTTGAAAATAACATGATTGATTTGATAGATGTTTCCTTTCATTATGAAAATGGCACCGAAGCCCTTCACAACATCAACCTGCGGATCAACAACGGAGAGTTTGCCTTTGTGGTAGGCTCTTCCGGCGCTGGCAAAAGCTCCATTCTTAAGCTTTTGCTGAGAGAGACCGTGGCCAGTTCAGGCCAGGTCATCGTCAACGGATTTGATCTGAACCGGCTGAAGCCGGGCCAGATTCCCAAATTCCGCCGCAGTATTGGTGTGGTCTTCCAGGATTTCCGACTGATTCCCGGCATGACGGTTTATGAAAACGTCGCCTTCAGCCTGCGGGTTACCGACCGCCCCATGCGGGAGATCCGCCAGAAGGTGCCGGAGATGCTGGAGCTGATGAACCTCCGCCACAAGGCCCGTCAGTATCCCCACGAGCTGTCGGGCGGTGAGCAGCAGCGGGTCGCACTGGCACGGGCGCTGGTCAATTCGCCCCCTCTTATCATTGCGGACGAGCCCACTGGCAACATTGACCCGGAGCTCTCCTACCAGATTGTAGAGATGCTCCAACGGATCAACCGGGAGCGTAAAACCACTATTCTCATGGTCACCCATGCCCATGATCTGGTGAAATATTTCGGCGGCCGGACTGTCAACATTGAAAGCGGCCAGATTGTTTTTGACGACTATATTCTGGGAGAGCAGGGAGAAACCTCCCGGCCGGTATGATCTTTGAGAAAAATTCCGCTCCAGGAGGATCGAATTTATTATGAGAGCAAGCAGTTTACGATATCTGATGAAAAGCGGTATCCGCAACCTTTGGTCAAACCGGTTGATGACGGTGGCCTCGGTGGGCACCCTCATTGCCTGTCTGCTGATTGTAGGATTGGCGGTGCTGTTTTCTATCAATGTGGACAATATGGTGGAGTACATAGGAGAGCAGAATGAGCTGGTGGTCTTTCTCCAGCTGGATGCCCCTGAGGATTATCACCTGACCATGGAGGAGGAGCTTTCCCAGATCGACGGTCTGGGCGAGGTGACCTTCATCTCCCGGGAGGAGGCCATGGATTCGGTGGTGGACAAGTATCTGGACGGCGATGCCGGCCTGCTGGAAGGCATGGACACTGACTTTCTTCCCGATTCCTTCCGGGTTCAGATCACCAAGCCTGACCAGATTGATGCGTTGGTCCAGGCGGTGGGACGTATTGAGTATGTGGACAAGGTAGAGGCACCTACCGAGCTGACCAAGACCCTGGTCAACATCCGGCAGATTGTCAATACCTTCGGCTTTGCCATTATCGGCGCATTGGTGGTAGTTTCGGTGGTCATCATCACCAACACCATCCGAGCCTCGGTCTTTACCCGCCGCAAGGAAATCGGCATCATGAAGTATGTGGGCGCAACCAATACCTTCATCCGGATTCCCTTTGTGGTGGAAGGAATTGCCCTGGGCATTCTGGCTGCCATCATCGCCTTCTTTATCGTCTGGGGCGGCTATGACGTCTTTGTGCGGCTGATCGATAGCAACGCCACCAGCTGGCTCAGCTCGGTAACCAGCCACATCCTGCCCTTTTCCAGTGTGGCTCTGCGGCTGATGGGCTACTTTATGGCGTCGGGTATTCTGGTAGGCGGTCTTGGCAGTGCGATGAGCATGCGGGGCTATCTGAAGGTCTGACAGATGGGAGGCAAAACCAGTATGAACCATTGGCATAAACGAATCTTTTCCACTGCTGTGGCTTTGGTGGTGGCTATGGCGGCCAGTCTGACGCTGCCCCGTTCAGAGCTTTCTGTTCAGGCTGCCAGCCTCAGCGAGATTCAGCAGAAACAGGAAGAGGTACAGCAGAAGCTGGATGCCGTCAATGCAGATCTGAAGGCGGTAGAAGGCCAGTTGGCCGATGAAGAAGCCTATCAGCAGTCTCTGACTCAGCAGATCAATCTCAATCAGGAAAAGATCAACCTGATGAACCAGCAGATTGCTGCTTATACCCAGAATATCGAGGACAACGAGGCCAAAATCGCCCAGAAAGAGGAGGAGATCGTCCAGAAGGAGGACGAAATTGCCCAGAAACAAGAGGAGATTGACGACACCTACGAGGTCTTCAAGACCCGGATGCGTACCCTCTATATGGCAGGTGAAACCTCTTCGCTGGAAATGCTCTTTTCCGCCGACAGCTTTGCAGATTTTCTCCTGAATGTGGAGCTGATGAAGGCGGTTTCCCAGAGTGACGAACAGCTGGTGAGCGACCTGCGTACCCAGAAACAGGAGCAGGAGGAGCAGAAGGCTGAACTGCTGGAAACCAAGCAGCAGATTGAGGAGACGAATATCCAGATCCAGCAGGATCAGGAAAATATCATTTTTCAGCGGGAGCAGATCAAGGCCACCCAATCCGAACTGGAATCCGCCTACGCGGAGAGCAAGACTGCCCAGCAGAACTATGAAGCCCTTCAGGAGCAGTATCAGACCAACAAGGATGCTGTGCTGGCTGAAGAAAAGCAGGTAGAGGATGAACTCCAGGCCTGGTATGCCCAGCAGGCACAGAACAACCAGGGCAGCAGCTCTGGCAGCAGCAACAGTGCATTTGGCTGGCCGCTGCCGGGATACACCTACATATCTTCGGGCTATGGTCCCAGATGGGGCGGCTTCCACAGTGGTATTGACATCACCGGCGGTGGTGTTTACGGCGCCAACATCGTAGCAGCGGAGAGCGGCACGATTATCCTCGCCTCCACCCACTGGAGCTATGGCAACTATGTCATCATCGATCACGGCGGCGGATACACCACGCTCTATGCCCATGCAAGCTCCTTGCTGGTGAGTGTGGGACAGCAGGTGTCCAAGGGACAGGCCATCGCCCGCGTTGGCTCTACTGGCCAGTCCACCGGTCCCCATCTTCACTTTGAGGTCCGGGTAAACGGTGTCCACAAGAATCCCACCGGCTATGTGAGCCCGTGATCCATTTTCCCAGACAGGAGTGATGCAGCTTGAATACCAAGAGATGGACCCGGCTGGGCGCCAGCTTTCTGGCTGCCATGATGCTTCTGCCGGCGGCCAGCGGCTTTTCGGCTTCTGCTGACCAGCTGGCTGAAATTGAACAGCGCCAGCAGGAGATCCAGCAGAAGCTGGATCAAGCCAATGCCAATCTGGCGGCCATGCAGGGCAAGACCGATCAGCAGGAGGCCTACCAGGCAGAGCTTGCCAACCAGCTGAAGCTCAGCCAGGAGAAAATCGACCTGATGGGTGAGCAGGTGTTGGCCATGTCGGCCAGCATCACCGAGAAGCAGGAGCAGATTGCACTTCAGGAGGAGCAGATCGCCGAAACGGAAGAGCTGCTGGAGGCTGCTGAGGCAGAGATCAACGAAACCTATGAGCAGTTTCAGGTGCGGATGCGCTCTCTTTACATGGCCAGCGAGTTTTCAGGGCTTGAAATGCTCCTTTCCGCTGACAGTTACGCAGATTTTCTCTATTCCACCCGGCTGATGCAGGCGGTTTCCCGCAGCGACAGTCAGCTGATTGACCAGCTTCGCAGCCAGAAGACCACGCTGGAAGACCAGAAGACCGTGCTGGAGGATCAGAAGGCACAGCTGGAAGCCGATGTTCAGGACCTTCAGGTCCAGCGGGAGACACTCACTGGCCAACAGTCTGAAATCCGCACCGCGCAAGATGCCCTTCAGCTCTCCTATGAGGAGAATGCAGATATTCTGGCAGATTATGAATCCCAGCTGAGCCAGGCTCAGAGTGACCGGGACAGCCTGCGGGCGGAAGCAGAGCAGGTAGAGGCGGAAATGCAGGCCTGGTTTGCCGAGCAGGCACG
>CALXFL010000109.1 GCA_944387515.1 uncultured Clostridia bacterium | reverse complement strand
CAGGTCAAGGAGGAATGGCTCCCTCCTCACCGGACAGAGGTGAAGCTGGATGTGGAGCCGGATCCGGAGGACTTTTTCGATCTGCTCACCATTCCGTCTCAGGTGGCAGCCGGAGGTGACAGCTATCGGCTTTCCGCTTCTCCGGAGCCCCAGAAGGAAAAGGTGGCTGTCCCAAAGGAAAAAGAGCCGGAAGCACCCGTTCCTTCAGCGCAGAAAGAGGCAGAACTGCCGGCAATGGCAGCTCCGGAAATTGCGTTGCCAGAGGATCCCGCGCTTTTGGTGCCGGATCAGAAGCCTGAGATTTTCGGGGAGATCTTTTCCACCTACATTCTGGCCCGCATCGGGCAGGAGCTGGTCATCATCGACAAGCACGCTGCCCATGAGCGAATCCTCTACAACCAGCTCCACGGCAAATACGAGCAGCTGGACCGCCAGCTGCTCATGACCTCGGTACAGGTTCCTCTTTCCCGGGCAGAGCATGAAGCCGTCCTAGAGCAGATTCCGCTGCTTCAGAAGTTGGGCTTTGAGGTGGAGGATTTTGGCGGCAGTACCGTTGTGTTGCGGGCCGTTCCCGCCATGATGAGTGAGGAATCTCCCGCCGCGCTCTTTCAGGAAGTGGTGGCCGGTATCATGGAAGCGGGCCGCCACAGCGTAGGCGCGTTGGAGGAGATTCTCCATCGGATGGCCTGCCGCAGCGCCGTCAAGGGCGGAGATGTGAACCGTCCGGAGGAGCTTGCAAAGCTGGTGGAGACGATCTGCGCCGATGAGCAGGTGCGGTATTGTCCTCACGGGCGTCCGGTGATGATTCGTTATACCCGCCGGGAGCTGGAAAAGCTCTTCGGCCGGATTCAGTAAAGGAGGGAGTCCCATGACAGCCCAGAAAATTCCGCTGATTGGGGTGGTGGGGCCCACCGCTTCGGGCAAGACCCGCCTGGGCGTTCAGCTGGCCCGCCATTTTGATGGCGAGGTGGTGTCGGTGGACTCGATGCAGATCTACAAGACCATGGACGTGGCCACCGCCAAGCCGACACTCGAGGAGATGGAGGGAATACCCCATCATTTGGTGGATTTTCTGCCGCCTGACCAGCCGTTTTCTCTGGCGGAATATCAGGTGCTGGCCGAAAAGACCATCAGAGAGATCCGCAGCAGGAACCGGATGCCAGTATTGGTGGGAGGGACCGGACTCTATCTCCACACCTTCATCGATCATGTTTCCCTCAGCGAAACCGGCGAGGATCCGGCGCTGCGGAAAAAGCTCACAGACATCGCTAGGGAACAGGGAAATGAAGCCCTGCTGGACATGCTTCGCAAGCTGGATCCGGAGACAGCCGAACGGCTTCATCCCAACAATCTCCCCCGGGTCATCCGGGCCATTGAGGTCTGTCAGCTCACCGGAAAGCCCATGTCCCAGCATCTGCGGGAGAGCCGTCTCCGGGAATCGCCTTATGCGCCCTGCCTGATCGGACTGGACTGCCGGGACCGGCAGAAGCTCTACGACCGGATCAACCGCCGGGTAGATCTGATGATGGAGCAGGGGCTTCTGGAGGAGGCCCGACAGGCCATGGAGACATCCATGCAGACAGCAGCCCAGGCCATCGGCTGCAAGGAGCTGTTTCCCTATCTCAGAGGAGAGGCTTCTCTGGAGGCCTGTGTGGATCACCTCAAGCAAAGTACCCGCCATTATGCCAAGCGGCAGCTGACCTGGTTCCGCCGGGATCCCCGGATTTTTTGGATATATCTTGACGAAGAAAAGGACTTTTTGGAAATCCTAAAAAAATCCGTCTTAACCGTAGAAAATTCCGGGATTCTATGCTACAATAAAGTGTAACCTGTTTGGGCATCAGAGAAACAGAGACACACAAGGAGGACATCTGTCATGAAAAATCTCAATCTACAGGACGTATTTCTCAACCAGGCCCGTAAAGACCGGATGAGCATTACCATCTATCTGGTCAACGGCTTCCAGTTCAGAGGCGTGGTCAAGGGATTTGACAACTATACCGTCATCCTGGAGAGCGAGGGCAAGCAGCAGCTGGTCTACAAGCACGCTATCTCCACCATCATTCCCCAGCGCCCCATCTCGATTCTGGGCAGTGAAGAGGAAGCGTAAGCCTTGAGTACGAGGCTGATGCGGATTGGCACCTTGGTGCTGTCCGTCTTTGTGATTATTTATGTGGTGTTTCAGCTGGTGAACTTTTCCGGTCAGGACTATACCTACTACACCGTTTACAGTCAGACCGTTGAGGACAACCTTTCGGTGACAGGAATGTTTTTCCGGGAGGAATCCACTATCCCCATTCAGAATGGCGGCATTGTCAGCTATGAGTATGAGGTGGGGGAAAAGATTTCCAGCTCGGCCCGGGTGGCCAGCATCTACCAGAACCAGGCAGCTGTTGACCGTCAGCGGGAGATGAAAAACCTTCAGGAGACACTGCAGAGTCTGGAAAAGGCTCAGCTGGGAAGTCAAACCACCGACGCCATCCGTCCTGAGACCCTCAACGGCATGATCAGCGAGTATACCGCCCGGCTTATTGCCAGCCGGGACAAGGACGATTACAGTGGGCTTTCCAGTTATCGGACCGCCTTGTCTGAGGTATTTGCCCGGCGGGAAATCATTATCAATGCCGATGTGGATTATACTGATGAGATCGCCTCTATCCGGACCCGGCTGGAAGAGCTGGAGGCCCAGGGCGGTGAGAGCAGCTCGGCAGTTTACACCGATGTTTCGGGATACTTTGTGGATTATGTGGATGGCTATGAGGGGATCGCTACCCTGGAAGCTCTCTCTACCCTGACTGCCAGCGGCATGGATCAGATGCTGGCGGATTATCCGGGAGACAAGGTGGATACCTCCTCGGTTCGGATTGTCACCAGTCAGAAATGGTGGTATGCAGCCAGCGTTTCTGAGGAACAGGCCCGTTCCATCCGGGAGGGCAGCACCGTCACCATCCGGTTTCCCAATCTGGAAAATACGGTGCAGGCGGTGGTGCAGGAATTGCGCCGGGAGGAAGAAACCGGAAATTTCCTGGTGATTTTGCAGGGAGATACCATTCTGCCTTATCTGCTGGAATCCCGGGTGCAGGCTTCTGAGATCCTGGTACAGACCTATACCGGCCTTAAGGTTCCCAAGGAGGCCATCCGGTTCAATGAGGAAGGACAAATGGGCGTTTATGCTGTCCTCATGGGCAAGATGTATTTCCGGGCAGTGGGTCAGATCTATGAAAGCGACAGCTTTATCATTTCGTCTACCAGTTATGAAAGTGCCGATGGAAGTCCGACCCTCAAACTGTATGATACCATTATCCTGGGAGGAGTGGGGCTATATGATCAGAAACCAGTATCCTGATGAAGAACGGGAGATTCGGGAGCGCCTTGCGCGCATTCGCGAAACCGTCCGGGAGGAGGCCCTTCGGGCTGGCCGGGATGAGCAGGAAATCACCATTATGGGTGTAACCAAAACCGTTCCTGCCCATCGGGTGAATCTGGCACTGGCAGCTGGCGTGACCCTGCTGGGAGAGAACCGGGCTCAGGAGCTGCGGGACAAGTTTGATGCTTATGACTGCGGGCCGGAAAAAATTCATTTTATTGGCCACTTGCAGACCAATAAGATTCGGGATATAATGGGTAAGGTATCCTGCGTTCAGTCGGTGGACTCTGTCCGCCTGGCTGAAGCACTCAGCCAGGCCGTTCTCAACCGGTCGGATTCTCTGGCGGTGTTTTTGCAGGTGAACATTGGCAGGGAGGAGACCAAGAGCGGTTTCCTGCCAGAAGAGATGCCGGATGCCCTGAAGCGGATTTCTGAACTGCCCGGTTTGCGGGTGGAGGGACTGATGGCCATTCCACCCCGGGGAGCAGGAGACCGGTATCTGGGAGAGATGGCCCAGCTGCGGTCGCAGATGGCAGCATTGGAGTTGCCAGGAGTTTCTCTTTCTCATCTCTCCATGGGCATGAGTGAGGATTATCCGTTGGCGGTTCGGTGGGGTGCTACCATTCTCCGGATCGGCCGTGGCATATTTGGAGAGCGTGACATCAGATAAAAGGAAAGGCGGGTACAACATGGGACTGTTTGATAAACTGAAAAGCGGCTTTAGCCGGTATGATGACGAATATGACGACGAGATGGGCCAGCAGGACGAATACGAGGAGCAGGACGACGGTTATGACGACCGGTTCGAGAGTTTCTCCCAGCCGGCTCCCGCCGGTTCTGACCTTCGCAGCGGCCGGGTGGTAAATATCCAGACAGCTGCACAGCTTCAGGTTATGCTGGTGGAGCCCACGGAATTTGACGAGGTCAAAGAGATTGCCCAGCAGCTCAACCGCAAGATCACTGTGGTGCTGAATCTGGAAAACTGTGCACCGGATGTCTCCCGGCGGATTCTGGATTTTCTCAGCGGCGCCATCTTTGCCAACCATGGTGTTATCAAACCGGTGGCCAAGCTGACCTTTATCCTTACGCCCTCCAATGTGACGCTGATGGGCAATCTGCTCAATGACCTGGAGAGCAACGGTTTTTCCATTGATCGATGATGTGGGGCTGTATCCCGTTTTAGGGATACGGCCTTGGGTATTTTCCAGAAGGGAGGAAAAAGATGGACAAGGCACAGAAGGAGCAGGAATATTTTCTTTCCGGTATCCGCAACCTCTTTGCCCTCTGCGAAAAGCAGGGCTGTCCAAAATTTTCCGCCTTTCTTACCGAAGAACAGCAGGCCTCCATCCAGCCGGTGGTAAAAAAGCTGGCGGCAGGTGGCTATCAGGTGCTGTTCTGGGGCGGTTATCCGGAGGCCCAGCGGAAGATACTGGGCGTCTTTCCCGACTACATCCCACCCGATCCGGCGGATTTTCCGCTGGTGGGGTATACGGCTTCCTTTCCGGAGGCCTATGCCCTCTCTCACCGGGACGTGCTGGGTACTCTGATGGGCCAGCAGATCCGGCGGGAGACCATCGGGGACATTGTGGTGCAGCCGGGAAAGGCTGTGATTTTTGCCGAAGAACGGGTAGAAAAGGTACTGGGTACCCAGATTTCCCGAATCGGCGGCGTAGGCGTCAGGATGGAAAAGGGGGTTGTCCCCTTTACAGTGGCGCAGCAATTTGCCCAGCGAAGCGGGACACTTGCCTCACTCAGACTGGATGCAGCCGTGGCCTTCTGCGCCGGGCTCAGCCGGGAAAAGGCGGCGGCTTTGATTGCAGCCGGGCTTTGCAGCCTCAATCACTTGGAGAAAAAGGAACAAAGTGCGCCAGTCTCTCAGGGAGACATTCTGGTCATCCGGGGAAAGGGAAAATTCCGGTTGGAAACGATCAGTGGACCTACCCGCAAGGGTAGGATCGGCGTGACCTTTTTACAGTATCTGTGAGACCTCATTTGACAGGAAAGAAGGATGGACATGAGCAAGGATTCTCATATCTTTGAAAAAGCCGCTTTCGGCTACCGGACCGATGAAGTGGACCGGTATGTAGAGGACATGAACCGCAAAATTGCCGCTTTGGAGGCTGAAAAGGCGGATATGCAGGCCAAGATGAAGATTTTGGCTGAAACCGTCAATGGCTATATGGCAGAGGAAAGCAATCTGAAGGATGCCCTCTTAGAGGCCCAGCGGATTAAGAACAGCATCGAGGCGGAAGCTCGTGCCAGAGCTGACCAGATGGTGGGGGACGCAGAAGCACGCTCCCAGCAGCTGATGCAGGAGGCCAAAGCTCATGCTACCCGGCTGCTTGCTGAAGCCAAGGCACACGCGGAAAAGATGATAGCCGATGCCAGACAGCAGGCTGACGAGTCGGTCCGCAGCGTTCGCAATCAGGTGGAAAATGAGCAGCGGGTGCTCTCCCGGATGCAGCGGGAGGTTTCTACCTTCAAGTCCACCCTGATTTCCATTTATCGTTCCCACCTGAATCTGATTACCAGCCTCCCCGATGAGGAAAGAAAGAAGACGGTGGTTTCCCAGCCTGTTTCCGAGCCGGTGATGACAGAACCTCAGCCTGTTCCTGCCGTGGAGCCTGCCGCTGAGCCCGTAGTGCCGGAGGCACCGGTACAGCCCGAGCCCCCTCAGGTGGTGACGGTGGAGCAGCCTGTTCCCCAGGCAGAACCCCAGGAGGCCCCGGAGGTTCAGGAAACGGTAGACACTGTTTCCTTCGACCAGGCCGCTTTTGCGGAAAAGTTTGGTGAGCTGCGCTTTACCAGAAGCGACGGCACACCCGGTTGATCTGCTTATGCCGGGCACTTGCCCGATTTTATAGAAAGAAATGAAGGAGAGTAACAGCCATGTCCAATCCCCAGGATTACAAACAAACCCTGCAGATGCCGCAGACTTCTTTTGATATGCGGGCCGACCTGCCCAAAAAGGAGCCGGGCTTTATTGAGCACTGGAAAAAGATCGATCTCTACGGCAATATGCTCCGTCACAATGAAGGAAAACCCACCTATATTCTCCATGACGGCCCTCCCTATGCCAATGGCGATATCCACATGGGCACCGCCCTCAACAAGGTGCTGAAGGATATTGTGGTTAAATACAAGTCCATGGCCGGTTTCCAGGCCCCCTATGTTCCCGGCTGGGATACCCACGGCCTGCCCACCGAGCTGAAAGCACTGAAAAAGCTGGGTGTAGACAAAAACGGGGTGCCGGTGGATGTGTTGCGTAAGCACTGTCGGGAATTTGCCCTGAGCTATGTGGAGAGCCAGAAGCAGCAGTTCATGCGGCTGGGCGTCACCGGTGATTTCGATCATCCCTACATCACCCTGTTGCCCGAGTTTGAGGCAGAACAGGTCAAGGTATTCGGCGAGATGGCCAAGAAGGGCCTGATCTACCGGGGCCTGAAGCCGGTGTACTGGTGCGCTGAGTGCGGCACCGCTCTGGCTGAAGCTGAGATTGAGTACGCCGAGGATCCCTGCGATTCTATCTATGTAAAATTCCAGGTCACCGATGACAAGGGTGTCTTCACTGGTATGGGCATCGACAAGAGCAAGGTGTTCTTCGTCATCTGGACCACTACCACCTGGACCCTGCCCGGCAACCTGGCTGTCTGCCTGGGCCCCGAGTTTGATTATGCCCTGGTGAAGTGCGGCGAGGAGTACTATGTCATCGCCGAGTATCTGGTTCCCGGTGTCATGAAGGCCGCCGGACTGGAGGATTACGAGATCGTCACCGTCATGAGCGGCAGCGAGTTTGAGTATATGCGTACCGCTCATCCTTTCCTGCCCAGAGAGTCTCTGGTCATCGTAGGCGACCATGTCACCCTGGAAAGCGGTACCGGCTGCGTACACACTGCGCCTGGCTTCGGTGCTGAAGACTTTGAGGTCTGCAAGAAGTATCCCGAAATCCAGATCGTGGTGCCGGTGGATGCCGAAGGCCGCCAGACTGAGGAGGCAGGTGAATTTGCCGGCCTGAAGACGCTGGACTCCAATGCGCCCATCATCGCCCAGCTTCGCAAGACCGGTCATCTGTTCGCTCTGGAGAAGATGGTCCACCAGTATCCCCACTGCTGGCGCTGCAAGGAGCCGGTTATGTTCCGTGCCACCGAGCAGTGGTTCTGCTCGGTAGACGCCATCAAGGATGCCGCTGTCAAGGCCATCGAGGATGTTCAGTGGATTCCGGACTGGGGCGAGGAGAGAATCAAGGGCATGGTTATGGCCCGCAATGACTGGTGCATCTCCCGTCAGCGCAGATGGGGCGTGCCCATTCCCATCCTCTACTGCGAAGACTGTGGCAAGGCCATCATCGACGACACTACCATCAAGGCCATTTCCGACCTGTTCCGGGCAGAGGGCTCCGATGCCTGGTATCTGAAGAAGCCGGAGGAATTCCTCCCTGCTGGATATGCCTGCTCCTGCGGCTGCACCCGCTTCACCCAGGAACAGGATATTCTGGATGTTTGGTTCGATTCCGGTACAACCCATATGGCCGTACTGGAGCAGCGGGACAACCTGACCTGGCCTGCTGACCTCTATCTGGAAGGCGCTGACCAGTATCGTGGCTGGTTCCAGTCCTCCCTGCTGACTGCTGTGGCCTGTGGCCGCCCTGCTCCCTACAAAGCAGTCTGCACCCATGGCTGGGTAGTGGACGGCGAAGGCCGTGCCATGCATAAGTCCCTGGGCAACGGCATCGATCCTGCCGAGATCATCGATCAGTACGGCGCCGATATCCTGCGTCTGTGGGTTGCTTCCTCTGACTACCATGCCGATATCCGTATCTCCAAGGAGATCCTGAAGCAGCTGTCCGAGGCTTACCGCAAGATCCGCAACACCGCCCGGTTCATCCT
>CALXFL010000108.1 GCA_944387515.1 uncultured Clostridia bacterium | reverse complement strand
CCATCCTCCTGACAAAACAGGGCGTATTCCCCTGCCGCTGCCAGCAGGCTGCCGTCTTCTATCCGGCCTTCATGGGGCTGACAGCTGCGCCAGGTGGCCCGGGTCTCCTGCTGGCGGACCGGCACCATCTGACAGCTGATGCCGGTAACCACCGGCGGAACGTCGTAGCTTCCGCCGGTCAGCCGCACCCGCAGCCAGCAGCCAGGGGCGCCCAACAGCTCCCGCTGGGATTGGGGTGCTTCTTCCCAGGAACAGGGCGTACCGCCAGTCAATACCAAATCACCGGTAAAGAGCAGGCCCCGGGTGGTGTCTTCCAGCAGCTGGAAGGGCTTCCAGCCCTCCCGGTCCAGATACTCCCAGGCCAGCTGAACCAGCGGAATCATGCCATGGGGGGCAGGATTGCGCCGCACCGGTGCATCCTGCCCAATCCAGAGGTGGAGCCGGAAGGGCTCCTCCCCGCTGGGAAAACGGTCCAGCCGAAGATACCAGGCGGCCTCCGGCCCCGGATTCCGGCCAAAAGCCAACAGATGCCGGCTGCCTGGATCGGTCAGGCCCTCGCCCTCAAAATCCCGGCGGTAACTGCCATCCCAACTGAAGCCGCCCAGCAGCCGGATCTGGCCCAGCCAGGCCGGTGCCAGCGTTTCAAAGGGCAGGTCCCCCGCCATCAGGCGGATGCCCTCCGGAAGGAACCGTTCCTCTCTGCCCGATACCACCGCACCGGTGCGGGCCGGGCTGCGGTGCAGCCGGGACATACCCAGCAGCTTCAGGTATTTCTGCCGGTTGGCCGGCCCGATCTGATCCAGATGGTACTGCTGGATCTCCTTGAAAAATGCAAACAATTCCAGAAATGTGATGCCCGGATCATGTTCGTTGAAATCGGTCCAATCGGGGCAGAATCGGGGAATCATACTCTTGGCCTGAGAGGCAATCTCCTCAAAGGTCTCGTCATCCAGCACCGGAATGGGCAGCATATTTCTTCACCTCCTGGGCGGCATGACCGCCGGGTCATCCCACTGTAATCATAAAGGTATGTTCTCCGCTCCTGGGCAGGGCGAAGGTCTGTTTTTTCAGTTGTTCCGGAGAGAGTTCAACCCGTCCGGAGCCGGTCTCCATAAAGACGGCAGCGGAGACACTCTTCAGGAAATGTACGCCCCGCACGCCGTTCAAGCAGTTGCGCAACTGGGTGTCGTTGGGAATCTGGCCCACGGCCCAGCCCTTGCCGTCAAAGTTGCCGGTGAGCGGATCCAGAAAGGCCTCCAACCGGCGGTGCAGCTCCTCCCGCACCCCAAAGACCTGGTTGAAGTCCCCCACGGTCAGCTCTGCCTTGACGCAGAGCTCTAAAAACTGGGGCGGTACCACATGGAAATGTTCCATGGCGGTGAGATTGCCGCCACAGCGGCTGGCGATGTAATCGGTCACCTGTCCGCAGATAGTGGGGAGCAGGTCCCGTCCCGCCTGATGGTCCCGGAGCACCACAACCAGTGTAACCCAGCCCGGACGGGAACGTCCCTGCTGATCCCGGTTGGAGAAGCAGCGGGCCCGAACAATGTTCCGGGTGGCCTCCAGTGCCAGGGCCTCAAAGTCCCTGGCAGTTACCGCCCGGCCACCGTGGCGGAGGGCTGCCCCGCCCCGGTCGATGGCCTGCTGGAAGGTCTCCTGATCGCAGCCGCCGGCAGTAGGCCGGGGGTTGAAAATCTGGTTGACGAAGCCCAGCGACCGGCTGGACCGGTTGATGGCCCCTGCCGGGAGATTGCCCACCTGTCCGCCGCCTGCGGTATACCGGACCTCGATGGTCTCCTGACGGCCTGCCGGAGGAATCCGGCCGTGAATGCCGTCTGAAAAGGTGATAAGGCCCTGGTTGCGGTCCAGGATATAGTGGCGGTCGGCGGCATCTGAAAGGGCGAAGTCTTCCCGCTCCTCCCAGCGCACCCAGGCCTCCCGCAGAATACCAGCCTCATCCCGCACCATTTCCAGCTGGCCAGCCTGTTCCAGCTCGTCCATCTGGGCAGCGGTCAGGGTTTCCAGTTCGTTGACCCAGACCTCGGCGTGATAAACCCGCCGTTCCAGTAGCTGGCAGGTGAAGTGCTGCTGTTCCGGTTCAATAAAGAACCGCTCCGGCGGCTGGGCCGCCAGGTTCTTGACCCGGACGCCGTTCATATAAAGGCCAGTGACCCGGGGAAGTTGTGCCGCATTTCCAGCATAGCAGCCGGTTTCATCCACCGCCCGGATCCAGAACAGGGATTCTCCCCACAGATCCGCCCGGCAGAAGTTTTGCAGGCCCATCATAGTGAGCAGGCCGGTCTGCCGGAGGTTTTCGGTCTCGTCCACCACATTGAGGGACTCCCAGCCCCGTTCGGTGCGGTACTCCCACCGCAACCGGCCCGGCTTCTCCTGCAAGGTCTCTGCCAGCAGGAAGAGCATTTTGATGGGACCGCCCAACGGTGGCTCCGGAAAGCCCAGATAAAGCGCTGGCTGGCTCTCGTCCAGGAAGGAAAAGGGCTGGAAGGAAAGGTTTCCGCCCCGGAAGGCGGCGGGATCCAGCGGCCGGCAGAAGCCATTGTTACAGCTCATGACCTGCTGCGGCAGCCGTCCCCGTCCGCTGTACCGGTATCCGAAGGAAAGGTCCGAAATCAAGGGCACCACATAGTGGCCCTTGAGTTTATAGAGGTTGTTGATCTTCAACACCCTGGCCCGGATAAAGCAGCCAACACCGGACCCCACCAGCACCGGCGCCATGTCATCGGGACAACAAAACCGCAGCTGATAGTCCTGGGTAGCGGCCTCGGGACCGGGGGTAAAGCATCCGTCCGCCCTGCCATCAGGGAACAGACGGGCCCAGCCGGTGCCGTTATAGTACTCCCACAGCACCTGGGCAACGGTGATGTCTGCTTCCTCGTCCACCTTGAAGTCGCTTTTCTTCATGATGAGCTTCCAGTCCACCGGGGGCACGCCCGCTGTCAGATCCACCGGGATCGGGAGGTAGCTGAGACGGAAGGACATCTCCACCTGAGCACCCCGCTTGATGAGGGCCTCCTCACAGCTGAAGTAGACCTCTGAAAAGAGACCCAGCTCCTCACCAAAGGGGAGAAACTCGTGGATATTCTGCTCGGCATCCGACGCATAGACCAGATCCGGCAGAAGGCCGCTGTTCTCCGCCGCCAGCCGGATCAGCCGGAGGGAGAAGGGGGGCAGCTGCACGCCCTTTTTGAGCCGGAGCCGCAGCCAGCGGCCGGGTTCCAGACCGGGTTCCTCGGTGGGGGTGATGGGCAGCTGATGCTCGCCCAGGGTGAGGACAAAGACGTTTTCCGACCAGCTGCAATGGGCAAAGGGCTGCCAGCTGCTACCGCAGCTGTACTCCCAGACCGCCTGATCCGGATCAGTGAGCAGCTGTCCCAGCCGGGGCGGCAGGGTGCGCTGATGGTCTGGCACCAGTTCAATGCCGATCCGGGCGCCGGCGCTCAGCTCCAGCAGGTCTTCATGGGCCAGATAGAGGGTATGCTGCTGAAGGCTCTCGCCCTGCTGGTCAAACAGGGTGAAGGGCCTGCCCTCATCGGTGCGGCTGTCGTAGTTGCGGACAATGGTGTCAGTGCTGCCGCAAACGGTGAAAATCTGCTGGGGCCGGGCTGCGGTGACCAACAGGTCATCCGCCGTTTCAAAGATGGTGCTGCCTTCTTCGTTGTCCGCATCGGCCAGAAGAGGCGTCCCGGCCTTGACCTCTGCTCCTTCGGGCAGCGAGCCTGCCAGCCCGAAGCAGACATAGCCCTCAGCCGGAAGGGCGGGCAGCAACCGGGCATCCATACTGCCCAGAAAAGCCGCCATATTCTTCTCCCCCACCCGGTTGAACCGCCGGAGAGTCTGAGAGAAGAGCTCGGCATAGATCAGCGCCAGTGCTGTGCCCAGATCGGGATTTTCCCGGTCAAAGCGCCATTCCGGCGTATAGGATTGGGCATTGGCCGCAATCCTACGCAGGATGTCCTCCCTGCTGCGGCGGTCGAATTCCGGCACCCGCATCTCCGTCTCCTCCTTTCTCAGCCTTCCAGTCCTTCCTGGATATAGTAGGGAAATACCAGGTTATAGGGGTTATTGGTGGCCCGCACCACATAGGAAATATGAATGTAGATGCAGGTACTGTCCTCGCTCCACTGAGCCTCCACCTGAATGTCCGTGATTCGGGGTTCCCAGCGGATCAGGGCGTTTTCCACCTCCTGCTCCAGCTGCACCCGGGTGGTGTAGTCCAGATAATCAAACATGTAGCTGCGGATATTGCAGCCGAACTCCGGCTTCATCATCCGCTCTCCCCGTCCGGTCAGGAGAATGAGCCGCACTGCCTCTGCGATGTCCTCCTCATAGGAGGAATCCAGAATCCGGCCGGTGGCAGGGTCCACTGTTACGGGGAATTTCCACCCCCTGCCCAGAAATTGCCGGGCCGTGTCGCGATGTTCCATTCTGCCTCACCTTCCTCAGTTGATTTTGGTCATGGAGCCCTTGAGCGTCAGGATTCCGCTGGCTTTTGCTTCCATATTTCCGGAGGCGGAAACCGTCATCATCGCCCCTTCCATCTTGACACTCTGTCCCTTGATGTTCAGGGTCTGATCCGCCTGGATGTCAATGCTGCCCATCTTCAGGGTGGCCTTCTTGCTCTGCCCATCCAGCGTCAGGGAGCCGCTCCCGGCGTCCAGCACAATCTTTTTGGCTGCCGTAATGGTGACCGCACCGTTTTTCCCATCAATGGTCAGCAGGTTCTTTCCGTCTCCGTCCTGAAGGGTGACGGTCTTGGATTCATCCTCCATCAGAAGGGTGAGCTTTCCGGGTGTATGGAGGGTCAGGGTTTCCTTGCCGCCCTCCTCGGTGAAAACCAGCTCATGACCACCCTTGGTTTGGAGCCGCTTGACGTCATTTTTTTCGGTGGCGGTCTTCTCGGGAATGGTGTCCACCTGGTTCCAGAGGCTGCCAATGACAATGGGATGGTCCCGGTCGCCCAGATTGAAGGCCAGCACCACCTCATCCCCTACCTCGGGGAGAAAATAGCTGCCGAACCCCTTTCCGGCGTAAGGCTGCATCACCCGCACCCAGTCGGTGCGGTTCTGGCCGGTCTCGCTCAGGAAGATTTCCACCCGCACCATGCCGGGATGCTTGCTGTCCCAGTTTTCCACCACCTTGCCGGTGGTGACGCTGTACATATGCTGGCCGGAAGCCCGGTAGCTGTCGTCCTGATACAGTTCGTCAAATAATCCCATTTACTCCCAGCCTCCCAAAGTCAGCGAGGTACTGAACCCATCGCTGCCGAATTCATGCTGTACTTCCCGGATGTAGTAGTCCAGATCCAGGTCCGGATCCAATCCGGCAACCCCCACAAAGCGCCCTGGCACCAGCTCGGGCAGACCAATACAGCTGAGGGAGCCGCTCTGGGCCTTCTGCCGCCGTTCGGCAGCTTCCTTTTCGGCCCGCTTCTTGGCCTTCTTCTCATCCTTGGAATCCGCATCCACAATGACCACTTCCTGCTGGCCGCCCATGGCCTTCTGGGCTTCGGTGGCCTTCTGGGTGACCTGTGCCTTGACCGGCTCCTTTTTCTCCGGGTCAAAGCCCAGCACTGTAATCTTCAAATTCTGGTAAAAGGAATTGCGGGAAAAGGAGAGCAGTCCTTCCTGCCAGCGAAGGGTGGTAACCGCCTTGGTGACCTTGGCCTTTTTACGGAAATAAACCGTGTCACCCAGAACGAAAAACTCCCGGTCGGCCTTTTTCACCAGATTGGAGTGGATGAACTCATAGTCGGAGGTCTTCTGAACAATGCCGCCCTCCCCGATCTCGTTGGCATCGGTGGCGTCCACCTGAGTTTTGTACCCCAGATCCTGATACCGCTTCATCACCTCTTCAAAGGCGGCGGAATAGGTGGTGACCGGATAGCTCACCTCCCGGCTGGTTCCCTCCATCATCAGCCGGCGGACGTCCATAGCGGTAATGGTAAGGGATGGCGCATCGGAAAAATCCACGCTGACGTTGAAGATGTAGCCCTGAAAGATCTCCGTCAGGCTGGAGCCATAGCCCAGCTTGAGAGAAACCTTGGCGCCCAGCTTCAACTGGGACTTGACGCCGCTGTCAAAGCTGCTGTTCTTGGGATTGTAGGCGCCTTCCACCGTAAAGGTGACCGCTGAAGCCGAATCCAGCGACAGAGAAGCAGAGATCCGGCTAATGGCCACCTCTTTCTTCAGCTCCTTCCCGTCCACTGTCAGCAGACAGGCCGGTGTGTGAAACTGGCCGTACTTCCGGACCAGATCTCCATAGCTGGCACTTTGATCCATCAGGCCCATGCCGGATTCCCTCCTTTGCTTATGGTTTCAGTGCCGGCAGGCGGATCACCTGTCCCGGCCGGATATCCAACGGATTCATCAATCCGTTCTCCCTGGCAATCACCCGCCACATATCCGGGTCGCCATATTCCTGAGCGGCAAAGTTCCAGAGATTTTCCCCTTCGTGGATGGTCCGGTACTTGGTCCGGTCAGGGGATTCAAAAGGGCTTTGCTTCTTTTTCTGGGCCACATCGATGACCGCCTTGAGGCTCAGCTCCACCCTGGCCCGCACCGGCATTCCGTTGGGCATGAACATGGTGTAGGTCTGCTTCACATCGGTGACAATACCCCGGAACCGGAGAGAGCCCCAGGCAAAGGTGACCTTCGGGGGGCGGTGGAGCGTACCGTCAATTTCAGTCAGTGCCACTACCTGCCGCACCAGCTTGGAGACATCGGTGGGTTCGTGGGGTTTCACCTCGGTGAGGGATTTCCCAGTGTAGACCGGCCGCTGACCGTTCGCCGGCGTGTCGTAGGTGTCGAAGGTCAGGGAGAGATTCAATGTGGAGGCAGCGCCCGAAATAAACTGAAGAATGGGCCCGGGCAAACCGGGAATTCCCTTCTCTGAATAGGAAGCGGCATCGGTCAGATTGTACTCTGCCGGATTGAACTGCACCGGCAGCTCCTTTTTCTCCTCGCCGCTATCCGTTTCAATCAGCAGCTTTGCTTTTTCCAGGGCCATGTTGCCGCCTCCTTTGATTTGTTACAGAAGTCCCCGCCGCTGCCGCTCCAGCCGCAGCTGACCTTCCATCTCTTTCATCACCTGCCGGGCAATGGTGCGGATCTGCGCCGCCTCGCCACCGGGCAGGGTTTTCTCCATGGATTTCTGAAGCAGGGCCTGCTGGCTCTCCACCTGCTGCTGAAGGGATGTCAGCGCCTTCTGCTGGGCTTCCAGCGCTTCCCGCTGCTCACCTGCCTGCCGGTGAAGCTGTCCGATGGAAACCGTTTGCTGCCGGACCACCATCTCCGCCTGTTTCCGAGCGGACTGGTCGGTGGTTTCCCGGATGGCTTCCGGGGACTGCTCCCGGCGAAGCGCCAATTCCGGCGGCTGAGGGGCTGCGGGAACGGGCTGAAGTCTCGGTGCAGCAGGCCGGGCAGCGATCAACTCACCGGATGCACTGGCAGGGCCGCCGATGGGAGCCTCTGCAATCCAGCCCATGGTCTGGCCTGTCTGTTTCACCGTCAGATGCTGCCGGGGCGACACCAGGCCCTGACTGCGTACATCCGACCAGCTCCGGGAGCGGCCAGCCTGCTGCACAATCTGGCGGGTGCGGCCGGACAGGCTGCCGGCCTCTGAAAATCGCTGTTCCAGCTGCCGGGCCGTATAACCGGAAAGGGTATGAGCCTTCTCCGGTTCCGTCCATCGGGTTTCTGCCTGATGGAGAATATATCGGGCCGTCAGTTCATTCAGAACCTGCTTTACATCCTGAGCCGCCCGCAACTCTAACCGATCAATCCGCTGACGGCGAATCGGCTGGCGGTTGACAGCCTGCTGATCCACCTGTGGCTGGTGAAGCGGATCGGACGCCAAATGGTGGGAAACGTTCCGCTCAGTGGTCACAGAAACAGGCTGCGGTTGTGCCGGTTGACCAGTTGTAATAAGAGTGGTTACTCCTGGCTGAACCAGTGTCGTCAGCTGATGGTGAGTCAAGCTGATGGGTGCCGGGTTGATTGACGGCAAGCGGGATGGACTTTGCGCCGGAACCGGGAAAGCCGCTCCCGGCTGGGCCGGTTGTCCCGCTACTGTGGGAGAGATTGCGTCCGGTTGAATCAGCACCGCCAACTGACGGTAGGTCCGGTTGGTAAAGGTCTGGTTGACCGGCTGGGATTGACTTTGTGCCGGAATGGGGAAAAACGTTCCCTGCTGGGCCGGTTGTCCCATCACTGGGAAGATCGCGCCCGGCTGGGCCAGCGCTGCCAGCTGACGGTAGGTCCGGTTGGTAAAGGTCTGGTTGACC
>CALXFL010000107.1 GCA_944387515.1 uncultured Clostridia bacterium | reverse complement strand
GGGCTTTATCTGAGAGGCGTCTGATGCCGGTGGAAAACATCTGTCATTGTGCTGCGGATTCCCCTGCTGTTTTTATAGGAAGTGACGAAATCCCCTTTTTCCAGGCTCAATAAACGAAAATACCCCCATATGAACAAAGGGGGGTTCTGGGATTTTCGTATGTGGAAATCCGGATTTTTGTGGATAACACGGGTGAAAGGGTGGAAAACTTTCCGGGAAATTTGTCCTTCTCTGTCGATTCCTGAAATTTTCCACAATGCCATCTTTTCTTGAAATCAAATACTGCGCTGCACCGTTCTGTTAAAAGAGGGCAGCGTGCCAAAGGAGCAGACCTATGACCCTTTATATAAAAAAACTGCACCCCCAGGCTGTGATCCCCACCCGGGCCACTGCCCAGAGCGCAGGCTATGACCTGTCGGCCTGCCTGACAGAGCCGCTGGAAATTCCACCGGGAGAAACCCGGATGGTCCCCACCGGTTTAGCCATTCAGCTGCCGGAAGGAACCGCTGGCATGGTCTATCCCCGCAGTGGCCTGGCCTCAAAATTCAGCATTACCCTCATCAACGCCGTCGGTGTCATAGACAGCGATTACCGGGGAGAGCTGAAGGTTCCCCTGCACAATCACGGCAATGCTCCCTTTCTGCTTCATAACGGAGACCGGATGGCCCAGCTGGTGGTAACACCGGTACTCTTTCCTGAGGTGGAAGAGGTCTCGGCGCTTACTGAAACCAACCGGGGAACAGGCGGTTTTGGTTCTACCGGTATTTCTGGCAAACAGGAGGAATAAGGATGAAACGGGTTCTGATTCTGGCACTTTTCCTGCTCTGCGGCTTGCTTGCAGGCACCGTCCTCACCAGTGTAGCCGGACAGGTCAGCTTCTTGCATTGGCTCTGTTGGGGCGATGCCATCGGTTTCGGCTGGCCCAATCCGGCAACCCTGGACCTCTCGGTCCTCAAGCTGAGCTTCGGCATTTCACTGGAAATGAACGTGGCCAAGATGATCTGCATTATTGCTGCTCTGGCCTGCTACCTCACCTGGGGCAAAAAGCTGTAACCACAACCAAAGGCTTCTGAAAAATTCCTGGAAAGGCGGAACCCTCATGTATTCCCTGATTCTTGCGTCCAAATCTCCCCGGCGGCAAGAACTGCTGAAGATGATTACCACTGATTTTGTTGTCCGGGTCCCGGTGTTTGACGAAGGCCCTATCATGTCGGCCGGACTTTCCCCTGAGGAGACCGTCCGCCGGCTGTCTGCCGGCAAGGCCGCAGCGGCGTTGGATGCCTTTTCCCGGGAGGGTGAGCTTTTCATCAGCGGTGATACTGTAGTGGTATCACCCGACGGCGAAATCATGGGCAAGCCCAAGGATCGGGCCGATGCTGCACGAATGCTCCGTGCGCTCTCCGGACGCACCCATCAGGTCATCACCGGTATTACCCTGGCAGCCCCTGGCCGGATGGAGACCTTTTCGGTGACCACCAGTGTTACCTTCTACCACCTGTCTCAACAAGAGATCGAAGACTACCTGGACACCGGTGAATCCTTTGACAAGGCAGGCGGATATGGTATTCAGGGACTGGGCGGTTTGCTGGTAAAGGAAATCCAGGGAGACTACTATAATGTTGTGGGGCTGCCGGTAGCAGCACTCTTCCGGGCATGGAAGCGTTTTTTGCTGTCTATGGGCAAATAAACAGAAAAGAAACACGAAACTCCGCTCATTTGACAGTTTTTTTGTGGAAACGACAGAATTCACGAAAAAACCATTGTGTAAACTGTATGCCCGGGTTATAATAATGGGTACAGAATTCTATGACACCGGAAGCAGCTTTGCCCCCGGTTGTCTTTTTGCATAAGACCCATCAAGAAAGGAAAAGGGAAGACATATGTTTCTGTCCAAAGATATCGGAATTGACCTGGGTACAGCCAATACCCTGGTATATATGAAAGGCAAGGGCATCATCATCCGGGAACCCAGCGTGGTTGCTGTGGATATCCGCAACGATAAGGTGAAATGCGTGGGCCAGGAAGCCAAGAACGTAATTGGCCGTACCCCCGGCTCTATCGTAACTGTCCGCCCGCTGAAGGATGGCGTCATCGCTGATTTCGACATCACCACCAGCATGCTTCAGGAATTCATCCGCAAGGCCGTGGGCAATACTTTCTGGTGCCGTCCCCGGGTTGTCATCTGCATTCCTTCCGGCGTCACCGCAGTAGAGCGCCGGGCTGTCCGGGATGCCACTGAGCAGGCAGGTGCCAAACGGGTTTCCATCATCGAGGAGCCCATGGCAGCCGCCATCGGCGCCGGACTACCGGTCGCTGAACCTACTGGTTCCATGGTCGTGGATATCGGCGGTGGTACCAGTGAGGTAGCCGTCATTTCCCTGGGCGGCATTGTCGCTGCCAAATCTGTCCGGGTGGGCGGCGATGAGTTTGACTCCGCCATCACTAACTTCATCAAGAAGAAATACAACCTCCTGATCGGTGAGCGCACCGCTGAGGACATCAAAATCCAGATTGGCTCTGCTGTTCCGCTGGAGGATGGTGAGCTGAGCATGGAGATCAAGGGCCGCAACCTGCTCAACGGCCTTCCCGAAAACATTGTGGTCACCTCTGACCAGATCCGCAGCGCGCTGGAAGATCCGCTGTCTCTGGTGCTGGAGGCCATCCGCAATACCCTGGAGCGGACTCCCCCGGAACTGTCCGCCGACATCATCGACCAGGGCATTACCCTTACCGGCGGCGGCGCTCTGCTCAAGGGTCTGGATAAGCTCATCGGCAACGAAACCGGTATGCCGGTCAAAATTGCAGAAAATCCTCTGGACTGTGTGGCTACTGGCGCCGGTATGGTGCTGGATAACATTGACAAGCTCACCGATGTACTCAGCGAGGAAGACTCCCGCTACTGATCCTGCCTGAAAGGAGTCCCGCTGTGAGAGAATTTTTTAACAGCCTGCGCTTTAAGCTGCTCATGGCGGCATTGGCGGTGATCGCCGGCATCATGCTGTATTCAGCCAGCACAGGCGGTCTGGCCACTCTGCCGGAAAAGATGCTTTCCTATGCGCTGGTGCCCTTTCAAAAGCTCTCCGCTGTGATTTCAGATGGCTTTACCGATTTTTTCTCGGTATTTTTTGAAGCCAGGGAAAACTATGAGGAAAACCAGCAGCTGAAGGAAGACATTGCCGAGCTTCGCCGGCAGCTGGTGGAATACGACAACGCCATAACCGAAAATGAGCGGCTGAAGGAAATTCTGGAACTGAAGGAGTTCAATCCCGATATCCAGCTTCAGGACGCCGGCATTATCGGCCGGGATCCCTCCGATCAGTTCGGCGCTTTCACCATTGACAAGGGAACCATCCACGGTATTTCGGTGTGGGATCCGGTGGTCACCGGCGACGGTCTGGTGGGATATGTCTCTTCGGTAGGCCCCACCTATGCCAAGATTACCACCATTCTGAGTCCCACCATCAACGTGGGTGCCATGGAAAAGGCCACCAAAACCACCGGCAACATCACCGGTTCCATTGATCTGGCAGAAAAGGGACTTACCCAGATGGAACTGCTTCCCCGGGACACCGAAATGAAAGAGGGCGGTCTGGTGGTAACAGCTGGCACCAGCGGCTATTACCCCTCTGACATCGTCATCGGTACGGTGAAAAGCATCCGGCTGTCGGATTCCGGCATTACCAAGGTGGCGGAGATTCAGCCAGCAGTAGACATCACCGGCATCAAGCACGTCTTTGTCATCACCGATTTTCTGGGCAAACAGAGCGGAGAGGACAGCGTCCGCTGGGAGGACGGCAGCTCTCAGTCTGAGGAGTCCTCGGAGGAAAGAAAGGAATCCTCAGAGACATCGTCGGAGGATTCTTCTGACTCCTCCAGCTCGGACACCAGTGAGGAATAAGCCATGGAAATGAGAAAAAGCACCCGTACCACCATCAAATGGGGCCTCTATGTGCTGCTGCTCTTCTTTCTTTGCGGCCTTCAGTCTGCGCCCGGGCTCTTCTCCATCTGGGGCGTCAAGCCGGTACTGGTCATTCCCATGGCGGTGGCGGTAGCCTTTTTTGAACGGGAGGTTGCTACCGGTATCTATGGACTGTTGGCAGGCTTTCTGTGGGATATCTCAGCCGGAAAGCTGTTTGGCTTTTATGGCATGGTGGTCATGGTATGCTGTGTCGTCGTGACCCTTCTCACCATGTACTGTATCCGGGTCAATCTTATCAACATCCTAATTGCCTGTCTGACCGTCAGTCTTCTCTGCGGCCTATGGGACTATGTCTTTTATAACCTGCTGTGGAATTATGAGGGCGTAGGGCTGTATTTCTGGAAGATGCTGGCCCGCACCTTTTATACCACGCTCTGGATGCCGCCCATTTACTATCTGGTGCGGTGGATCACCGGTCTGTTCAGTCCGTCTGTACGGGCCTGAACCGTCAAGCGGACTGCTACCAGCAGCCCGCTTGCTGTCTTTTTGGCTCATTGGAATAAATTGTCAACGAACCCTCAGTTTTTTCAGACTTTATTCTCCCTGTATTCAGAAAAGGAGGCGCACCATGTCCGCAAAACCCAAAGAACGAATGCGGCTCATCGTCCTGTCCATACTCACCGCTGCCATCTTCTGCCTGTACCTGCTGGTACTCATGACCCATCAGATTGTACACGGCTCGGAATATTTTGCCCAGACGCAGGCCTCCACCACCAGTGTGCTCTCCATCAAAGCCGCCCGTGGAGACATTGTGGACTGCAATGGCATCCCACTGGCCGAAAATGAAACCAGCCTCAACATTGTTTTCTATTACTCGTTTCTGCCAAAGGACCAGCAAAACGACATTATCGCACAGCTCATCGAAATTTGTGAGGAAAACGGTGAAACCTGGAACGATCCGCTGCCCATTACACCCGATGGTACAGAGTTTGTGGAAGACCGGGACAAGGAAGTAGAGGCGCTTAAGAAAAAACTGGAGCTCAATGTCTACGCCACCGCAGACGACTGTATGTACCACATGCAGCAGAATATTTTCAAGATTGAAGGCTATGATGCCGCCATGACCCGAAAAATTGCCGGTGTGCGCTACGGCATGGTGCTGTCGGATTTTTCAGTCAACAACAATCAGTATGTCTTTGCTGAAAACGTCTCTCCTGAAACTGTACTGAAAATCAAAGAGATGTCCCATCTGTTCCCTGGTGTGGACGTGGCAGAACAAGACATCCGAGTCTATCCGGATGGCACGCTGCTGCCTCATGTCATCGGCTATCTGGGCGCCATCTATGCAGAGGACTGGCTGGGTGACTCTGAAACCGGTACCCAGGGCTACAAGGAAAAGGGGTATAAGATGAGCGACCTCATCGGCAAAGCCGGCATTGAAAAGGTCATGGAGGAGACCCTCCACGGCGTGGATGGCGAGCGGACGGTGGAGCAGAGCAAAAACGGTGAAATCATCAGCGAAACCATCACTTCTCCCACTCAGCCTGGCAACAAGGTAGTGCTCACCATTGACAGTGCTTTCCAGAAGCGGGTACAAGAGGCCGTAGAAGAGTATGTGGAATACCTGAAATCCCTCAATGATTCCAAACGAGGCAGCGACATCAAAGGCGCAGCGGTATCGGTGCTGGATGCCAAAACCGGTGCGGTATTGGCCATGGTCAACTATCCGACCTATGATATCAACCGCTTCTATGAGGACTACAATGAGCTGCTCAAGGATGAGCTCACCCCTCTCAATAACCGGGTTACCCAGAGCCTTTACCGGCCCGGTTCCACCTTTAAAACTGCAGTAGCCGTAGGCGCACTGGAAGAGGGAATCATCACCCCCAATGAAACTGTCAATTGTACCGGTACCTATTACTACTATGACTATATCCCCGGCAACAAATTCCATCCCACCTGTCTGAAATACCATGGTCAGACCAATGTAATCGAAGCCCTGACAGTATCCTGCAACATTTTCTTTTATGATGTAGGCCGCCGGCTCGGCATCGATAAGATGGGCGAATATGCCAATCTGATGGGCCTTGGCGTAGAAACCGGACTGGAAATTCCCAGTGCAGTGGGCGGTATCTCCAGCCCTGAACGCAGTGAGCTGCTGGGTACCCGATGGGAACAGGGCAACGTCGTTCAGGCCGCCATCGGTCAGATGGACACTGCCGTCTCCCCCCTTCAGCTCTCCATCCAGGCCATGACGCTGGCTAATCAAGGTACACGTTATCAGCCCCACCTCATCAAGGAGATCCGCAGCTATGATGACAGCGAAGTCATTTCGGTGACAGAGCCTGTGGTGGCCTCTTCCTTTGAAATCAGTGATGTCAACTACCAGGCAGTGGTAGATGGTATGATTGGCGCGGGAGAAACCATTTCCGCTTCTGGTTACACCCTGAAGGATCTCCCCTATGATGTCGCCATCAAAACCGGTTCTCCCCAGAAAACCTCTACCGTGTTCCATTCGGCTGTTATCGGTTTTGCACCGGTTGATGATCCGGATATCGCCATTGGCATCATCCTGGAGGAGTCCCAGAACGCCAGCTGGCTTGTCCGCAAAATCCTGGACGCATACTATGAAACTGCTGGAAAAGATCGGGTAGACTGGTAAAGAAAGTTCATCGTGCAGCGTGCTGGAAATTCTGTTGTGTAATAATTACCAAAAAGGCAGAATTAACTTTAGTAATTAGGGAAAAATGCAGCACGTTACTGGTATTTATCCGGCATCTATGCTATACTATGATAGATGGGATTATGATATAATACAGGAGGAAAATGCCTATGACTGCCCAGAATGCCCGTGTTGTGGCACTTGCATCCGGTAAAGGCGGCGTGGGAAAATCCACCCTGTCCGTGGGGTTGGGAACTGCGGCAGCCAAAGCTGGCAAGCAGGTGCTGCTGGTAGAGTTTGACGCTGGCCTTCGCGGAATTGATATCATGCTGGGTCTTACCGATCAGATTGTCTACGATCTGGGAGACTTGATGGAAGGACGCTGCAACATCAGCAGCGCCATTTTGGAATGTCCCTTCTGTCCCGGCTTTTTTGCCATTGTGGCACCAGCCCAAATGACCCCTATGGCCTTACAGGATGTGGAGCTGCTGGTAAGTGGCCTGCGTCCTCATTTTGACCTGATTCTGCTGGATATGCCGGCAGGGCTGGGTTTCAGTGTACAGGCCTCCCAGGCTGTGGCCGACAATCTCCTGGTGGTGGTAACACCGGATCCGGTTTGTATCCGGGATGGCAATACCCTGGTGCAGGGTCTTACCCGTGCAGGTTTTGACCGGCACCGCCTCATCATCAACCGGGTAAGCCGGAAGCTACTTCGCAAACAGATTGTACAGGATCTGGACGAGGTCATTGACGGCGTAGGGTCTCAGCTCATCGGCGTTGTACCCGAAGATCCTGAGGCACAGCTGGCAGCCGCGGCAGGAGCTCCCATGAATGACAAGAGTGAAATCATGCGGGTATGCGCCGCAATCATCCGTCGAATCAGCGGGGACTATGTCCCGCTGATTCTTTGCTGAGGATGAAAGGCGCTGCTTAACCTGAAAGACAGGCCTTTTCTGATTTATGACAACACATATCTATTCAGCCAGACAGTGAGGGGAAACACTGTACTGGATTTACCGATACATCCATTGAGGAGGAATCTACCATGAACATTGCGCTGATCGCCCACGACTCCAAAAAAGAACTGATGGTACAGTTCTGCATCGCCTACTGCGGTATCATGAGCCGTCATAATCTCTGTTCCACCGGTACCACCGGTAAACAGATCGCGGAAGCGACCGGTCTGAATATCAAACGTTTCCTCAGTGGTTCCCAGGGTGGTGACCAGCAGATTGCTTCTCTTATTGCCTGTAACGAGGTGGACCTCCTGCTCTTTTTCCGGGATCCGCTGACCACCAAATCGCTGGAAGCCAATGAAATGAACCTGCTCCGTCTCTGCGACGTACACAACATCCCCATGGCGACCAATATTGCCACCGCTGAGGTACTGATTCACGGATTGGAACGGGGCGACCTGGATTGGAGAATGATCGTCAACCAGGGCTACTAAGCTTTGCTCAATTGAACAGTGAAACGCCGAAGTGAGCTTATCCTGCTGCAAACGAAGCAGATAGGCTTGCTTCGTTTGCACAAATGGGACTTTTTCGTGAAAATCTCCGGAAAAATCCCACCTTTTTCTTCTTTATCAGTCGCACTGACTAAATCAGATGCAAAAAGTTGCCAGATAGAAAGGAATCCATATGGCATTAGACATTCGTTCCATCAAGGGAACCCAGGATATTCTCCCTGCCGACAGTCATAAATGGCAGTATCTGGAGCAGGCATT
>CALXFL010000106.1 GCA_944387515.1 uncultured Clostridia bacterium | reverse complement strand
GGCTGCATCTTCACCGGCATCAAGGACGGCAAGGAAAAGACTCTCTACATCTACAATGTCTGCGACCATCAGGAATGCTACAAAGAAGTCGGCTCCCAGGCCATTTCCTACACCACCGGCGTACCGGCCATGATCGGTGCCATGATGGTGCTCACCGGTCAGTGGAAGAAGCCCGGTGTCTGGAATGTAGAGGAGTTTGATCCCGATCCCTTCATGGATGCCCTGAACCGCTGGGGCCTGCCCTGGGTTGTGGTGGAAAACCCGGAGCTGGTGGACTAATGCGGCAGCATGAACTTCCCACCCCCTGCTATCTTGTGGACATTCCCAAGCTGGAGGAGAATCTGAAGATTCTCCGGGGGGTGATGGACCGGACCGGATGCCACATTCTGTTGGCTCAAAAGGCGTTTTCCATGTACGCCCTCTATCCTTTCATCGGCCAATACCTGACCGGTTGTGCCGCCAGCGGCCTTTTTGAGGCCCGGCTGGGCCGGGAGGAAATGAACAAAGAGAACCATGTCTTCTCTCCCGCCTACCGGGAAGATGAATTTGAGGAGATTCTCTCCCTGTCGGATCACATTGTCTTCAATTCCTGCGCTCAGCTGGAAAAGTTCGGCCCCCGGGCAAAAGCAGCCGGCAAAAGCATCGGTTTGCGGATCAATCCGGAATGCTCCACCCAGGAAGGTCATGAGATCTATGACCCCTGTGCCCCTGGCTCCCGGTTGGGCACCACCCGGGAAGCCTTCCGGCCGGAGCTGCTTCCGTTGCTGGATGGATTCCACTTCCACACCCTCTGCGAGCAGGACGCCGAACCTCTGTCCCGGACGCTGGATGCCGTAGAGGAAAAGTTTGGGGAATTCCTGCCTCACCTCAAATGGCTCAACTTCGGCGGCGGACATCACATCACCCGCCCCGGCTATGACATTCCGCTGCTGGAACAGTGCATTGCCCGGATGCAGCAGTACGGCCTGGAGATCTATCTGGAGCCAGGCGAAGCCATCGCCCTCAATGCCGGCCTGCTACTGACCACTGTGCTGGAAACCCAACGCAATGGCATTGACATTGCCATTCTGGATACCTCTGCCGCCTGCCATATGCCGGATGTGCTGGAAATGCCCTACCGGCCGCCTCTGCTGAGCTCTGGTGAAGCAGGGGAAAAGCCTTATACCTACCGGTTGGGCGGTCCCACCTGTCTGGCTGGGGATATCATCGGAGATTATTCCTTCGATGAGCCCCTGAAACCGGGCCAGCGGCTGACCTTTGGTGACATGGCCATCTACTCGATGGTCAAAAACAACACTTTCAATGGCATGCCCCTGCCCGCCATTGCAGTCCAGGACGCAGACGGCGACTGCCGGATCATCCGCCAGTTCGGCTATGAAGATTTCAAAATGCGTCTTTCATGACAGAAAGAACCCCGGTTCAGATTGAACCGGGGTTCTTTTATTTATAAAAATTCTCAAGCCGTTCCACGGCCCGCCGGGTATTTTCTATCGTATTGAAGGCAGTGAGTCTGAAATATCCCTCTCCACAGCTGCCAAAGCCACAACCGGGCGTTCCTACCAGCTGACAGCGATGCAGCAGCGCATCGAAATACTGCCAGGAATCCATGCCATCCGGGCACTTGAGCCAGATATAGGGGGAGTGGATTCCACCCCAACAGGCGACACCCTGTTTTTCCAGGGCCGTCCGAAGAATTCTGGCATTTTCCCGGTAAACCTTCAGGCTCTCCTGAATCTGCTCCTGTCCGGTGGGGGAGAAGACCGCCTCTGCCCCCCGCTGAACAATGTAGGAGACGCCGTTGAATTTGGTCGTCTGGCGGCGAAGCCACCATTTCCGCAGAGAAACCCCCTCCCGAATCAGCTCAGCGGGCACAACCGTATATCCACAGCGGGTGCCGGTGAAGCCGGCTGTCTTGGACAGCGAACAGAATTCAATGGCGCAGCTTTTGGCACCGGGAATCTGGTAGATGCTGGAAGGAAGGTCAGGGTCCGTGATGAAGGCCTCATAGGCTGCATCAAAAAGAATGACTGAGCCGTGATCCAGCGCATAGGCCACCCACTGTTCCAGCTGGCTGCGGGTGTAGACCGCACCGGTGGGATTGTTGGGGGAGCAGAGGTAAATGATGTCCGCCTGCATCTTTCCCGGCATGGGAAGAAAATCATTCTCTTCATTGGCCTCCAAAAAGACTACCTTCCGCCCCGCCATGATGTTGGTATCCAGATAGACCGGATAAACAGGATTGGGAATTGCCACCACATTGTCGGTACCAAACAGATCCAGAATATTGCCCAGATCGCTCTTGGCGCCATCTGATACAAAAATCTCATCGGGGTCCAGGGAAACGCCCTTGCCCTGATAATAACCGGCAATGGCTTCCCGCAAAAAACCGTAGCCCTGTTCGTCTCCATAGCCCCGGAAGGTGGCGGCATCGCCCATCTCTGCCACGGCCCGGTGAAGGGCCTCAACCACTGCCGGCACCAGGGGACGTGTCACATCGCCGATGCCCAGCCGGATGATTTCCGCCTCGGGATGTTCCTGCCCATAGGCGGCCACCAGCCGCCCGATCCGGGTAAACAGATAGCTTTCTTCCAGATTCCGATAGTGTTCATTCAGCTGCATCTTTGTTCTTCCTCTCCTGTTTCTTCAATCCACTCCACCTGACCATCAAACACAAAGGCAGCCGGACCGGTCATCCAGACGGCTGTGTCGGTGTACCGGATGGTCAGAATTCCGCCGGGAAGGGCTACCTCCACCGGCGTATCCGGCTGGCAATGTCCCCCCAGCACCGCAGCAGTCACAGCTGCACAAGCGCCGGTTCCACAGGCCAGCGTTTCGCCGCTGCCCCGCTCCCAGACCCGCATTTTCAAGTGATGGGCATCCAGCACCTGCACAAACTCCACATTGACCCCTTGCGGAAAGACCGGATGCCGTTCAAACCGGGGACCGATCTCAGACAGAGAAAGGGTATCGGGATCTTCACCAAACAGTACCATATGAGGATTGCCCATGGAAACACAGGTGACCCGGTATTCCTTTCCATCCAGCCAGAGCAGCGTATCCACTGCCCGCTCTCCCGCCAGCAGAACGGGGATTTCCCGGGGCCGAAGCTCAGCTTTTCCCATGTTGACTGTAACAGACGCTACCGTTCCTTCCTTTATTTCCAGATACAGCTCCTTGATGCCGCTGAGCGTCTCAATTTTCATGGGACTTTTGTGAATATGCCGCCGCTCATACAGATATTTGGCCACACAGCGGATGGCGTTTCCGCACATTCTGCCTTCGCTGCCGTCCAGGTTGAACATCCGCATCCGGGCATCTGCCAACAGGCTGGGACAGATCAGCACAATGCCGTCCCCGCCCACGCCGAAATGTCGGTCGGAAAACCGCAGTGCCGCCTTTTCCGGCTCGGGAAGCATCTGATCCATGCAGTCAAAGTAAATATAATCGTTGCCTGCACCCTGCATCTTGGAAAATTGATAGGTCATACCTTGTCTCCTTTATAAAAAAGCGTCAGAACCTCCCCAAAGAAGTTCTGACGCCATTGTCATTCTGAATTCAGTTTTGTACATAAAGCCGTTTATAGGGATTCTGGGCATTGGGAGTCAGCCGGTAAAAACGCCCCTCTGTCAGCTGACTCATGGGCAGGTCAAAGCAGGCTGAAAACTCCTCCAACTGCGGGCGGATCGCCGCCAGCATCTCCTCGTCTGCCTCTTCCAGATGTACCTGGGGAGGAAGATGCTGCGGGGGCTTCAGGGACCGCAGCCAGATTTCACCACCGTGCATGCCGGTGCCGATGAAATTGCCTGCCGGTACATCGGTGCACCCCAAACCCAGCACTACAATCAGGCCGCCTGCCAGATATTCTCCCAGAAAGCTGCCCACACGGCCGCCTACCACAATGACTGGCCGCTTTTCCTGATACTGCTTCATATGAATGCCGGTGCGGTAGCCCGCATCTCCCCGGACAAAAATACGGCCCCCCCGCATGGCATAACCCAATGCGTCTCCGGCGGAACCATGGACGACAATCCGACCGTCATTCATGGTGTCGCCCACTGCATCCTGTACATTTTCCCGGGCGATGATCTCTCCACCATCCAGGTAGGCGCCCAATGCGTTTCCAGGTACGCCGTGAATGGTGATTTTTTTATCCGATGCACCGGCGCCGATAAACCGCTCTCCAGTACAATGTATAATTTCAATCTCTCTGCCGCCGTCCCGCACCGCTTCATTAAGCGCCTGCCAGTCCAGCGTTGCTGCATCCAGCATCATCTGTCATCCCTCCTTCTCTATTCTCCAGCATGACGGATTCCCAGAATATCCAGTTCTTTCTGGGTCAGGCCCACACCTCGCAGCATCAGCCGGTTACCCCGCAGGGCTTCGATGGAGTTGATGCCCATACCGCCCATCATCTCCTTGATTTCATGGGTCCAGGCCGTCACCAGATTCACCAGCCGCTGGTAACCCTCATCCGGATCAAGCCGGCGGGTCAACTCCGGATTCTGGGTGGCAATTCCCCAGGCGCAGCGTCCGGTCTGACAGGACCGGCAGAGATGGCAACCCAGGGCAATCAATGCAGCTGTGCCGATATAGACGGCATCTGCACCCAAGGCAATGGCCTTGACCACATCCGCACTGCTGCGGATACTGCCGGAGCAGATCAGGGAAACCCGGTCCCGGATTCCCTCATCCCGGAGCCGCTGATCCACTGAAGCCAGTGCCAGCTCCACCGGAATGCCCACATGATCCCGGATCCGGGTAGGCGCTGCACCGGTACCACCCCGGAAGCCATCGATGGCGATGATATCAGCGCCGCTGCGGGCAATGCCGCTGGCAATGGCAGTGATGTTGTGAACCGCTGCCACCTTGACAATCACTGGCTTCTGATAACCGGTTGCCTCCTTGAGGGAATAAACCAGCTGGCGCAGATCCTCAATGGAGTAGATGTCATGATGGGGTGCGGGGGAGATGGCATCGGTTCCCTCCGGCACCATTCGGGTACGGGATACATCCCCCACAATCTTGGCGCCCGGCAAATGACCGCCAATACCCGGCTTGGCGCCCTGTCCCATCTTGATCTCGATGGCAGCGCCGCTGTTCAAATAAGCCTTGTGTACGCCAAACCGGCCGGAGGCCACCTGTACAATGGTGTTGGGACCGTACTGGTAAAAGTGTTCATGAAGACCGCCTTCACCGGTATTGTAGAAGATGCCCAGGGCTTCTGCCGCCCGTGCCAGGGATGCATGGGCGTTGTAGCTGATGGAGCCATAGCTCATAGCGGAAAAGAGAATGGGGGTAGAAAGGCTCAGCTGAGGGGGAAGCTGGGGCAGAATGTTTCCATTGGCGTCCCGGTGAATCGTATCCGGCTTGGCGCCCAGAAAGGTCCGGGTTTCCATGGGTTCCCGCAGGGGGTCAATAGAGGGATTGGTCACCTGGGAAGCATTGATGAGAATCCGGTCAAAATACACCGGATAATTTTCCGGGTTTCCCATGGAGGAAAGAAGTACACCGCCGGTTGCAGCCTGCTTGGTGATCTCGGTCACGGCCTGCTCGCTCCAGTTGGCATTGGCCCGGCTGGCATGCCGGCTTCTGACAATCTGGATGGCACCGGTGGGGCAGAAGGCCGCACAACGATGACAGGCCACACAGCCCTGCGGCCGGGTGCGGAGCTTTTTGTCCTCTGTCAGGATGTGTACCCCATTGGGACATTCCTTGACACAGCGGCCGCAATACACACAATCCTCGCTCCGCTCCACCTCAAACTCCGGATACTGAAAATCTATCGACATTGTCCTGCACCTTCCTTCACCTGAATCAAGACGCCCTCGCCGCCTTTGGGCGCATAGAGCCGCTCCAGCTCCGGCTGGATAGCCCGGATGGCGGCTTCCTCACTGGCGATGTACACCATGTCATCCTTTTCGCCTACTACCATACTGCGCAGCTTCAACCGGTCATTGAGAGCCAGCATACCGCCTTCAAAGCCCACAATAATAGAAAACGGGCCGGTAATCAAGCAGGAGGAAAAGGCATTCCGCAGGTATTCTGCCCGCTGGCGCTCTGCCGGCTCCATCCGCTCAATGGTATCCCAGAAGGGGGCCGCAATCACCGAGCAGATCTCCTCCATGGTAAGCCCCTTTTTCCGGTTGAGATAGTCAATCATGTAGGTGATAACTTCGGTATCGGTCTGGAGGGTGCAGCGGTATCCGTGCATCTCCATGCTCCGCCGGTTGGCGTCGTAAGAAGAAATCTCACCATTGTGCACCACCGAATAATCCAGCAATGCAAAGGGGTGTGCACCGCCCCACCAGCCAGGGGTATTGGTGGGATACCGGCCATGAGCCGTGAAGGCATAGCCCTCATACTCATCCAGCCGGTAGAAAACACCCACATCCTCCGGAAAACCTACAGCCTTGAACACACCCATGTTTTTCCCGCTGGAAAAAACATAGCAGCCATCCAGCTGTACATTGATCCGGAAGACACAACGGGCCACAAATTCCCGCTCATCCAGCTGGCTTTCTGCCAACTTGGTAGGCAGGGGCGCCACAAAATACCGCCAAATCAGCGGTTCATCGGTGATCTGGGGAATTTTTCTGGTAGGAATTTTTGACAGGTTGATGATGTCGAAATGCCGTTCCAGAAAAGCCTCGCACTCCCGGCGGGCTGCCATATTGTCATAGAAAACATGGAACGCGTAGTAATCCTGATACTCCGGATAGATGCCGTAGGCCGCAAAACCGCCGCCCAAGCCATTGGAACGGTCATGCATCACCCGGATGGAACGAATGATGTCTGCACCGGAAAACCGCCGTCCCTCTTTAGAGATCATGGCGGAAACGGCACAGCCGGACAAATTGCGGAAGCTTCCTTCCCTCATGATGATTCACCTGCTTTTTTATAAAAAATAAAGACGTTCCTCACACTGTACCCAGGAAAAACCGGGATACAGTCTGAAGAACGTCCTTGTTCTTACCGGTATTTATATCACAAATCGATCTGCCTGTCAAGGGAAAAATTTTTCTTGACAACCCTTTTTGCCTGTGCTATAATGCCAACCAGAAACAGCAACGGCGCTGCGGGCAGATGCTCACGGCGCCGTTTTTCGTTGCCTTCCGGCCTGCCTGCACCCGTCAAGCTGTCATTCCGGAGCTTTCCAAAACCGGGAAACTCCCATCTGCTGGAAGGAGAGACGTATCATGAAAAATCTTCCTGAAACCTTTGGATCCATGGTCTTCAACGATGCTGTCATGAAGGCCAGACTGCCGGGCAATATTTACAAAGCACTGAAAAAGACCATTTCCAATGGCACCCATCTGGAACTGGATGTGGCCAACGTGGTGGCCAATGCCATGAAGGACTGGGCAGTGGAAAAGGGCGTCACCCATTTCACCCACTGGTTCCAGCCCATGACTGGTATCACCGCTGAAAAACACGACAGCTTCATTCAGCCGGACGGAAACGGCGGCGCCATTATGGAGTTTTCGGGAAAAGCATTGGTAAAGGGCGAACCGGATGCCTCCAGCTTCCCCTCCGGCGGACTGCGCGCCACCTTTGAGGCCCGGGGCTATACCGCCTGGGACCCCACCTCCTATGCCTTCATCAAAGACGGTGTTCTCTGTATTCCCACTGCCTTCTGCTCCTATTCGGGCGAAGCACTGGATAAGAAAACACCGCTCCTTCGCTCCATGGAAGCGCTGGAACGGGAAGCCCTCCGGATTCTCCGGCTGTTCGGCGATGAAAAATCCCGCCGCGTGGTGGCACAGGTAGGACCGGAGCAGGAATATTTCCTCGTGGATAAGGCCCTTTACGAAAAGCGTCCCGATCTGGTATATACCGGCCGTACCCTGCTGGGTGCCCGTCCCTCCCGGGGACAGGAGCTGGAAGACCATTACTTCGGCGCCATCAAAAAGAGAGTCAAGGATTACATGACCGACCTGGACGAAGAGCTCTGGAAGCTGGGCGTCTATGCCAAAACGGAACATAACGAAGTGGCTCCTGCCCAGCATGAGCTGGCTCCCATCTTCTCCACCGCCAACATCGCCACCGATGCCAACCAGCTGACCATGGAACTGATGAAGTCCGTTGCAGCCCGCCATGGACTGGTTTGCCTGCTTCACGAAAAGCCCTTTGCCGGTGTCAACGGCTCCGGTAAGCACAACAACTGGTCCCTGTCCACTGATACTGGTATCAATCTGCTGGAACCCGGTGCCACACCCCGGGAAAATGCTCAGTTCCTCACCTTCCTTTGCGCTGTCATCAAGGCAGTGGACGACTATCAGGAACTGCTGCGGGTATCGGTTGCCACCGCTGGAAA